>DASYXX010000189.1:0-2509 GCA_035934395.1 Streptosporangiaceae bacterium | reverse complement strand
CCCTGCGCACCAGCGGCGCGGCTGCCGAGCCAGGATCGAGCTGACCCAGCGGCACGGCCGCGCCAGTGAAGGGGGAAGGGGAGGCGGGCGGGGCGTCGTCCGGCCAGGCGGCCGCGTCCCCTCCGGGGAAGGCGCGAGGTTCCCAGATCGCGCCCAGGTGCGCGGCCGGGTCCGCCGGCATGGCTGACGGCGCGTCCTGGGCCGACTGCAGGTGCGCGATCTGCCGCCGCAGCGTCGCGATCTCGATGTCGCGCTCGGTCACCGCCCGCGCCACCAGGTTGAGCACCTCATCCGTGGGCTGCCTGTGGTATCCCCCCAGCACTACCGGCGCCACGGGCAGGCGCAGCAGAGCGACGTCGGCGGCGGTCGCGATGTCGGTTTCGTGCGGCGTGACGTCGGGGCTGAACTCAGTCATCTCCCCGCCGCGGCCGGCCGCGACTACGATCATGCCGACTCCGATGACGGCGGCGGCCACGATCAGTACCACGGACACCACTCAATCGTCCCATGCCCTGACGAACCCTGACCCCCGCTCGGGTCAGGTGGCCGGGCCGGCCCCGTCGGCGGCGTTCGGGTGATGCGCTTCCACGATGATCCGGACGACCTCCGCGGGATCGTCGGCGACCCGGAACAGCTCCGGGTCGGCGGCCGAGATCTTGCCCTGGGCCAGTAGCGTCTCGTGGAGCCAGCTCAGCAGGCCCGACCAGTACTCCTGGCCGACCAGGACGATGGGGAACTTAGTGATCTTGCCGGTCTGCACGAGCGTGAGCGCCTCGAAGAGCTCGTCCAGCGTGCCGAACCCGCCCGGCAGCACCACGAAGGCCTGTGAGTACTTGATGAACACCGTTTTGCGGACGAAAAAGTACCGGAACTCCAGGCCGATCTCGACGTAGTCGTTCAGGCCCTGCTCTAGCGGCAGCTCTATGCCGAGGCCGACCGAGACGCCGTTCGCGCTCACCGCTCCCTTGTTCGCGGCCTCCATGATCCCGGGCCCGCCTCCGGTGATCACCGCGTAGCCCGCCGCGGCGAGTCCTGCGCCGATCCGTTCCGCGCGCTCGTAGTCCAGTGTCCCCGGCGCCGCGCGCGCGGACCCGAACATGGACACCGCCGGGCCGAGCTCGGACAGCAGGCCGAAGCCCTCGACGAACTCCGCCTGGATCCGCAGCACCCGCCACGGGTCGGTATGCACCCAGTCGCCGGGACCGCGCCGGTCCAGCAGCCGCTGGTCGGTGGTGGTCTTCGGGATGTGCTTGCCGCGCAGCGTCGCTGGCCCCTGACGGCGCAGCCTACGTCGCGGCTCTGAAGGCGCACTCATGATCCCTAACGTAGCCGGGCCGGGGCCTTCGGCGCCGTCGCGCCGCTGATCTGAGGCGGGTTCCGGGCTGAGCCGGGCGCGGCCAGCGGCACGCGTTCCGTTATGACCCTTATGCCGTTTCCTGGTGCGGGGCCTGCACCACGCACGCAGCGGGTAACTTCGGAGTGTGCCTGCAAGCCGGCGGAGGCGCCGCGGAATCACCGGAATCAGCCTCGTCATCGCCTTGATGGTGGTGCTGGGGCTGTACCTGGCTTTCCAGCGGATCGCGCCTCTGCTCAAGGGCAGCTCGTGCATGGCGACGGGGGACGGTCAGGTGATCACTCTGGAACCGTCACAGGCCGGCATCGCGGCTACGATCGCGGGTGTCGCGCAGCGCGAGGCCCTGCCCACCCGCGCGGTCACCGTGGCCTACGCCGCGGCGTGGCAGGAGTCGAAGCTGCACAACCTGACCTACGGTGACCGGGACTCGGTCGGGATCTTCCAGCAGCGGCCCTCACAGGGCTGGGGGAGGCGCAGCCAGATCGAGAACCCTGTATACGCGACGTCGAGGTTCTTCGGCGCGCTGACCAAGGTGCCCGGGTACCAGCAGATGCCCGTCTACAAAGCCGCGCAGGCGGTGCAGCGCAGCGCCGACGGCACGGCCTACCAGCAGTACCAGTTGCTGTCCGCGTACATGGCCCGCGCGTTCACCGGGCAGGTGCCGCACGCCGTGTCGTGCTGGTACTCGCAGAAGATCAGCGGCAGGGCCCGCCTCGACGCCGCCGAGCTCGGGCTGACGCAGACGTTCGGCGCGCAGGCCTCCCGGGTGACCGCGGATCCCGGGCTTAGGTTTGTCGCGGAGCGCGCTCCGCGGCGGGGGGTTATAGAGGGCTCGTCCCCCCTAGGTCTCACCGTCCGGGTCGGGAGCGCCCGCGACGGGTGGGCGGTGGCGGCCTGGCTGGTCTCGCACGCCCCGCAGTACCGGATCACTGACGTGCGGTACGCGGGCTACCGGTGGACGGCGGCCGACAGCGCCCGGGGGTGGGCCCGCTCGGTCACCCCCACACCGCCGAGGAGCGTAGAGCTCGGCTGATACCCTGCGGTCCGTGGGGACGGAAGAGGAGTGTAGGAAGTGACGTACATCATCGCCCAGCCCTGCGTCGACGTGCTGGACAAGGGGTGCATCGAGGAGTGCCCCGTGGACTGCATCTACGA
>DASYXX010000185.1:0-6098 GCA_035934395.1 Streptosporangiaceae bacterium | reverse complement strand
CGGGACCGGGACCGCGACAGGCCGCAGCGCGGCGGCCGGCGGCGCCCGGGCGGGCCCGACTGGACCGACCGGGGCGGGTCGGACCGGGGCGACGACCGCGGCCAGGAGGCCCGGGATCAGGTAGCGGCAGGCGCTGCCGGTGCGGGCGAGGAGGGCTGAGTCATGCTGATCCCGCGGAGGGTGCGGCACCGCAAGCAGCACCGGCCGGACCGGCACGGGGCGGCCAAGGGCGGGACCCGGGTGACGTTCGGCGAGTACGGCATCCAGGCCGTGGAGCACTCCTACGTCACCAACCGGCAGATCGAGGCCGCCCGGATCGCGATGACCCGGCACATCCGCCGCGGCGGGAAGGTGTGGATCACGATCTACCCCGACCGCCCGCTGAGCAAGAAGCCGGCCGAGACCCGGATGGGCTCCGGCAAGGGTGCCCCCGAGTGGTGGGTGGCCAACGTGAAGCCGGGCCGGGTCATGTTCGAGCTGTCGGGCGTGTCGGAGCCCGTCGCCAGGGAGGCGCTGCGCCGCGCGATGCACAAGCTGCCGATGAAGTGCAAATTCGTCAAGCGCGAAGTTGGTGAAGCGTGATGACGATGCACAAGCTGCCGATGCTGTGCTCATTGAAGGGGCAAAAATTCGTTAAGCGAGAGGTCGGTGAGGCGTGATGGCTAAGGCCCTGGTCGCCGCTGATCTGCGGGGCTCGACCGAGGAAGAGCTCGACAACAAGCTCGCGGAGGCCAAGATCGAGCTGTTCAACCTCCGCTTCCAGGCGGCCACCGGCCAGCTGGAGAGCCACGGGCGGCTCCGCGCCGTGCGCAAGGAGATCGCCCGCATCTACACGGTGAAGCGGGAACGCGAGCTCGGGATCGTGAGCGTGGAGGAGGAGCCCGAGGAGGAGGCGGAAGCCGATGAGTGACGTGCACAACGATCCCGGTCAGCGCGGCTACCGCAAGGTCCGCGAGGGCTACGTGGTCAGCGACAAGATGGACAAGACCGTCGTGGTCGTCGTCGAGGACCGGGTGAAGCACCCCAAGTACGGCAAGGTCATCCGCCGCACCAAGAAGTACAAGGCCCACGACGGCGCCAACGCCTGCGGCATCGGCGACCGGGTCCTCCTGATGGAGACCAGGCCGCTGTCCGCGACCAAGCGCTGGCGGGTCGCGGAGATCCTGGAGAAGGCGAAGTAAACCGGCCCGCGTGCGGGCCACGCAGATAACAAGCCCCGGCCCGGTTGCGGGCCACAGACACCAACCCGGCCCGCGGGCGGGCCGGGGTCGAAGCAGGAGTTGACGTGATCCAGCAGGAGTCGCGGCTCAAGGTCGCCGACAACACGGGTGCCAAGGAGATCCTCTGCATCCGCGTGCTCGGCGGCTCGGGCAGGCGATACGCGGGCATCGGCGACGTCATCGTGGCGACCGTCAAGGATGCCCTTCCCGGCGCCGGGGTGAAGAAAGGCGACGTGGTCAAGGCGGTTGTCGTGCGGACGCGCAAGGAGCGCCGCCGCGGTGACGGCTCCTACATCCGCTTCGACGAGAACGCGGCCGTGCTGATCAGGGATGGCGGGGATCCGCGCGGTACCCGCATCTTCGGGCCGGTCGGCCGCGAGCTGCGGGAGAAGCGGTTCATGCGGATCATCTCGCTCGCTCCGGAGGTGCTGTGATGCCGAGGAAGCCCGCCGCGGCCAGGAAGACCGGGCCGGCCAAGCCGCCCGGAATGAAGATCAAGAAAGGCGACCGCGTGATCGTCATCGCCGGCCGGGACAACGGCCGCGAGGGCACGGTCATCGCGGCCTACCCGGAAAAGCAGCGGCTGCTTGTCCAGGGCGTCAACATGATCACGAAGAACACCAAGGTCGATTACCAGGGCCGGCGCGGCGCCAAGGAGGGCGGCATCATCCACCAGGAGGCCACCATCCACGTCAGCAACGTGCAGCTGATCGACCCGGACACCAAGGGGCCCGCCCGCGCGGGCTACCGGCGCGACGACAAGAACAAGAAGATCCGGATCTCGCGCCCCAGCGGTAAGGACATCTGATGGCATCGAAGTCGAAGCAGGCGCAGCAGAAGCAGGCGCAGGCCAAGGCCTCGCAGGCGAAGGCCGCCGCGCAGCGCGCGGCGCAGGCCAACGAGGCCCAGCAGGCCCGCGTGGCCCGCGAGCGCCGGGGTGCCGGCCAGCAGCAGAACGGCCAGGGCAGGTCGGCGGCGCCGCGGGACGACACGCCCGCGCCGCCGCCGCGGCTGCGCGAGCGCTACCGCGCCGAGATCGCGCCCGGCCTGCGCGAGGAGTTCGGCTACGCCAACGTCATGCAGATCCCCGGCCTGTCCAAGATCGTGGTGAACATGGGCGTCGGCGAGGCGGCCAGGGACTCCAAGCTGATCGACGGCGCGGTGCGGGACCTGACGATCATCTCCGGGCAGAAGCCCGCCGTGGCCCGGGCGCGGAAGTCGGTGGCCCAGTTCAAGCTCAGGGAGGGCATGCCGATCGGCGCGCACGTCACGCTGCGCGGGACGCGGATGTGGGAGTTCTGCGACCGGCTGCTGTCCCTGGCCCTGCCCAGGATCCGCGACTTCCGCGGGCTCAGCGACAAGCAGTTCGACGGCCGGGGGAACTACACGTTCGGCCTCACCGAGCAGCTCATGTTCCACGAGATCGACCCCGACCAGGTGGACCGGCAGCGCGGCATGGACGTGACCGTCGTGACCACCGCGACCAACGACGACGAGGGCCGCTCGCTGCTGCGGCGGCTCGGATTTCCGTTTAGGGAGAACTGACCAGTGGCGAAGAAGGCTCTTATCGCCAAGGCGAAGCGCACGCCGAAGTTCGCCGTGCGCCACTACACCAGGTGCTCGCGCTGCGGGCGGCCGCGCGCGGTCTACCGCAGGTTCGGGCTGTGCCGCATCTGCTTCCGGACGATGGCGCACCGGGGCGAGCTCCCCGGCATCACCAAGTCCAGCTGGTGACCGTGTTTGCCTAGGGGGGGACGACCCCCCTTCAACCCCGGCCGCGGAGCAGAAACCGCTCCGCGAGCCTCGATAGCTGACCACTGGGCGCGACCAGCGCCCACCGACCACGCCGCAGGTCCCGAGGGAAACCGCGGCGAGGAGGGCCTCCAGGCCATGACCATGACCGACCCGGTCGCAGACATGCTGACCCGGCTACGCAACGCCAACTCGGCATACCACGACACCGTGATCATGCCGCACTCCAAGATCAAGGTTCACATCGCCGAGATCCTCCAGCAGGAGGGCTACATCGCGGGCTGGCATGTGGAGGACGCTGCGGTCGGCAAGAACCTGGTGATCGCGCTCAAGTTCGGCCCGACCAGAGAGCGCTCGATCGCCGGGCTCAAGCGGGTCTCCAAGCCCGGGCTGCGGGTGTACGCGCGCAAGGACAACCTGCCGCGGGTCCTCGGCGGCCTCGGCGTCGCGATCATCTCGACGTCGTCCGGGCTGATGACCGACAAGCAGGCGAACAAGAAGGGCGTGGGCGGGGAAGTCCTCGCCTACGTCTGGTAGGGGAACCCATGTCACGAATCGGACGGACGCCCGTCGTCATCCCCAGCGGCGTGGACGTCACCATCAACGGCCGCGCGGTGACCGTGACGGGGCCGCGCGGGACCCTGAACATGGAGGTGGCCCCGCCCATCGAGGTCGCGCAGGCCGACGGGGTCATCACGGTGACCCGGCCGAGCGACGAGGGCGAGATCCGGGCGCTGCACGGCCTGTCCCGCTCGCTGATCGCCAACATGGTCACCGGCGTCACCGACGGGTTCCGCAAGACGCTCGAGATCGTCGGGGTCGGCTACCGGGTGCAGGCGAGGGGCCAGGACCTGGAGTTCTCGCTCGGGTTCAGCCACCCGGTCCCGGTGACCGCGCCGGAGGGGATCACGCTGCGGGTCGAGTCGCCCACCAGGTTCGTGGTCGAGGGGATCGACAAGCAGCAGGTCGGCGAAGTCGCGGCCAACATACGCAAGCTCCGCAAGCCCGACCCATACAAGGGCAAGGGCGTGCGGTACCAGGGCGAGCAGATCCGCCGCAAGGTCGGGAAGGCTGGGAAGTAGCAGATGTCTGGCACGAGGACCCGGGCGCACGGCCGCATCACCGGCCGCACCGCGGCGCGCGTCTCGGCGCGCGCGCGTCGCCACCTCCGGGTAAGGAAGAAGGTCACCGGGAGCGCGGCGCGTCCCCGGCTGGTGGTCACGCGCTCGTCCCGGCACATGTTCGCGCAGCTCGTGGACGACGCGGTCGGCGGCACGCTGGTGTCCGCGTCGACGCTTGAAGCGTCGGTCCGCGAGGCGGCCGGTGACAAGACGGCCAAGGCGAAGCTGGTCGGCGGCTTGCTCGCCGAGCGCGCATCGAAGGCCGGCATCACCGCGGCGGTCTTCGACCGCGCCGGGAATGCCTACCACGGCCGGATGGCCGCGCTCGCGGACAGCGCCCGCGAAGGAGGGCTGGCCCTGTGAGCGAGCCGCAGGGGCGCGGCGCCGCCTGGACTGAGGAGCGAGGAGCGAAGCGACGAGCGACGAGGGAAGGCGGTGCCTCAAGGGCGCCCCGGAGGCGAGCGAACCAGTGGGCACTGTGAGCGCCATCATGGACAGTAAGAAGGGGATTAGCTAATGCCACCATCATCGCGGCGCAGCGCAGGAGGAGGCGGCGGCGAACGGCGCGACCGCCGAGACGACCGTCGCGGCGGCGCGGCCGACAGGGGCACCACGTACCTGGAGCGCGTGGTCACCATCAACCGCGTGGCCAAGGTGGTCCAGGGCGGACGACGGTTCAGCTTCACCGCGCTCGTGGTCGTCGGCGACGGCAACGGCCTGGTCGGCGTCGGGTACGGCAAAGCCAAGGAAGTGCCCGCGGCGATCGCCAAGGGCGTCGAGGCGGCCAAGAAGGGCTTCTTCCGGGTGCCCAGGATCGCGGGCACGATCCCGCACACCGTGCAGGGCGAGGACGCGGCGGGCGTGGTCCTGCTGAAGCCGGCCAGCCCGGGAACCGGCGTCATCGCCGGCGGGCCGGTCCGGGCCGTGCTCGAGTGCGCGGGCATCCACGACGTGCTGTCCCGCTCCCTGGGGTCGTCGAACCCGATCAACGTGATCCACGCGACCGTGGCGGCGCTGAAGAGCCTGAACCGCCCCGAGGAGATCGCGGCCCGGCGCGGCCTGCCCATCGAGCACGTGGCTCCCGCGGCCATGCTCAGGGCCCGGGCCGCCGCCGCCGCGGCCGCCGCCGCCGGGGCCGCGACCGGTTCCGGGGAGCAGACATGAGTGAGCTGCGGGTTACCCAGGTCAAGTCGAAGATCGGCGGCACCCGGGTGCAGCGGGAGACGCTGCGCTCGCTGGGCCTGCGGCGGATCGGCGACGTCGTCGTGAAGGCGGACCGGCCGGAGATACGCGGCATGGTCCAGGCGGTGCGCCACCTGGTCACCGTCGAGGAGGTCGACTGAGATGGCAGAAGGCGGTAACGCCGGGCGCGGGCTGAAGATCCACCACCTGCGCCCCGCTCCCGGCGCGCATACCCCGCGGACCCGGGTCGGCCGCGGCGATGCGGGCAAGGGCAAGACGGCCGGCCGCGGCACCAAGGGAACCAAGGCGCGCGGGCCGGTGGCCGGCGGGTTCGAGGGCGGCCAGATGCCGCTGCACCGGCGGCTCCCCAAGCTCAAGGGGTTCTCGAACTTCAGGTTCAAGACCACCTACCAGGTCGTTAACGTCGAGCGCCTGGCCGTGCTGTACCCGGACGGCGGCGACGTGACGCCGGAAGACCTCGTCGCTAAGGGCGCCGTCCGGGCCGGGGAGCCGGTCAAGGTGCTCGGCACGGGGGAGGCGGTCCCGGGGCTCCGGGTGACCGCGCACGGGTTCTCCGCCACGGCCAGGGAGAAAATCACCGCCGCCGGCGGCACAGTCACACTGTGCTAGCCCGGGGGGGTAACCCCCCGGGCCCCCCAGACCGGGGGGCTGTGTCCCTCGGCCCCCCCGTACCATCCGCTCGGGCCGGCGGGCCGGCCCTCGCGTCTGGCACGGCCTTCGGCCGGCCCCCCAGGAGCCCCCCTGCCGCCTGCTCGGGCCAGCCTTCGGCCGGCCCTCGCAGGTGGCATACGCCGGTTAGCGC
>DASYXX010000119.1:0-7270 GCA_035934395.1 Streptosporangiaceae bacterium | reverse complement strand
GGGGCTTCGCCCCCGGACCCCCTGCCATCCGCTCGGGCCGGCAGGCCGGCCCTCGCGGCTGGCACGGCCTTCGGCCGGCCCGGCCCGAGTCTTGTTATGTTCTGTGTGTGACCTCGCGACCTGGGCCGCGCGACCTGCGTGCCTCCGACGCGGACCGGGAGCAGGTGATCGCGCTGCTCGCGGACGCGGCGGGCGACGGACGGCTGACGCTGGACGAGCATGCGGAACGGGTCGAGCGTGCGCAGCAGGCCCGCACGCTCGGCGAGCTCGCCGCGCTCACCTCAGATCTCGCCACGGCGTCGGCTCAGCCGATCCGGCTCGACACCAGGAAGCCGGTGGCAGGCATATTCGGCCGCGAGCGGCGCGACGGGCGCTGGGTGGTGCCGGAACGTCTCGCGGTGACCGCGATCTTCGGCGAGGTCGTACTGGACCTGCGCGAGGCGCTGCTGCAGAGCCAGCGGGTCACCGTGCTCGCGACGATGATGGGCGGCACCCTGCAACTGATCGTCCCCGACGGGATAGCGGTGGAGGTGACCGGCAAGGCCATGCTCGGCAGGAAGAGCGGCGAGGCGAGCCGGAGGCCCGAGGACCCGCCGGGAACGCCGGTGATCGAGGTGCGCGCGCTTGCGCTGGGCGGCCGGGTCAAGGTGGTCAGACCGCGGCGGTCCCGGTGGCGCGGCGCGCTCAATCGCCGACGAAGTTGATGGCGCTGTAGGCGTTCAGCTTCCACAGCTGATGCTCGCTGTAGATGTTGCGCAGGGTGCCTGAGCGCGCGCGCATCACCAGGGAGTGCGTGGTGGCACCGCCCGACCGGTACCGCACACCGGCCATCAGCTCCCCGTCGGTGATACCCGTGGCCGCGAAGAACGCGTCGTCCGAGGCGACCAGGTCATCGGTGGACAGTACCCGGTCCAGGTCGTGTCCCGCGGCGATCGCGCGGTCGCGTTCGGCGTCGTCACGCGGCGCGAGCTTGCCCAGGATGACACCGCCCAGGCACTTGATCGCGCACGCGGCGATGATGCCCTCGGGGGTGCCTCCGGTGCCCAGGAGCAGGTCAATGCCGGTGCCCGCGCGCGCAGCCATGATCGCTCCTGCGACGTCGCCGTCGGTGATGAGCTTGATCCGTGCTCCGGCCGCGCGCACGTCCTCGATCAGGCCCTGGTGGCGCGGCCGGTCCAGGATTACGACGGTGACGTCGTGCGGGGAGCAGTGCTTGGCGCGCGCGACAGCCATGATGTTGTCGGCGGGCGAGGCGTTGATGTTCACCAGGTCGGCCGCTTCGGGGCCGGTGACCAGCTTGGACATGTAGAAAACCGCCGACGGGTCGTACATCGACCCGCGGGCGCTGACCGCGATCACGGAGATCGCGTTCGGCATGCCGTTGGCGGTCAGCCTGGTGCCGTCGATCGGATCAACGGCCACATCGCACGCGGGGCCGCTGCCATCGCCCACCTGCTCACCGTTATAGAGCATCGGCGCGCGGTCCTTCTCACCCTCGCCGATCACGACGAGCCCGTCCATCGACACGGTGTTGATCAGCAGCCGCATCGCGTTCACGGCCGCAGCGTCGGCGCCGTTCTTGTCGCCGCGGCCGACCCAGCGGGCTGCGGCCATCGCGCCGGCCTCGGTAACCCTGGCCAGCTCGAGGGCGAGGTTCCGGTCCGGGGCGCTCCGGGCCGGCGGCGCGGGGGGGACCTCCTGGCCGGGCAACGCCTCCGGCCCGGTCAGGGCCTCCTGGCCGGGCAGGGCCTCCTGGCCGGGCAGGGCTCCCTGGCTCGGCACGGCTCCGTGACCCGGTGGTATGGGCCTGGCTGGCGTGGCAGCGGTCTGATTCTCGGTCACAAGGGAGGCCTTCCCGTCGTCGCCGTGATGAAATCTTATGCATCAGGCCTGCGGGCTGACCGGCGTAGCCTTAAGACCTGACCCGGGGGCGGGGCAGGAAGGAAGCTTCGGATCCGCATGACAACAGACCAGGCCCAGCCGATCGCGAGGGCGTCCGAGCGCGGCGCCGCGACCAGGTCCGCCCTGCTTGCCGCCGCGCGTGAGGTCTTCACAACGGAGGGCTACGCCCAGGCGGCGGTGACCGACATCGTGAACCGCGCCGGCGCGAGCGTCGGCAGCCTTTATCACCATTTCTCTGGCAAAGCTGATCTGTACCTCACCCTGTACGAGGGGCTGAACCGCGACCTGGCCGAACGGACCCGCCGCGCGGTCCGCCGGGCCCGCGATGCCGGGATCACCGATCCCAAGCAGCTGTTCCTCGTGGGCGCGCGCGAGTACCTCAACGTCTGCATGGAGCAGCGCGAGCTCTTCCGGCTGTTCGTGGGGGGAGACGACCCGCCGGGTTTCGACCTTGTGCGACGGCAGCGGCTCGCTGACTGGGTGACCGTGAACACGGAGTTCTTCGTGCGCAGCGGCGAGCCCCTGGACGAGGCCGTGGCGATCGTGATGACCGGCGCACTCGGCCTCTGCGCCGCTGAGCTGGCGCTGAGCGCGGATGCCGTCCGCACGCGGAAGATCGCGGACGGCGTGCTCGAGGTCCTGTCGCGGCTGGAGACGCCGCCGTCGTAACGTTCCGGGCTGGCTGGGTGATCTGCCACTCATATTGCGGCAGGCCTGGTCGAGTCGGATACTTGGAGCGCCCTCGCGACCGGCGTTCCGGCCGGCTGCGCAGCGGCGTTGTCGCTGCGTCATCGTGCCGCTGCGGCCGGGGAGGCAGCGAGCCAGCCGCAAGGACGGCGGGAGACACCGCGTCTGCTGGTGGAGGACGACTGTGAGCGATGAGCTGGCGGATGTCACCGCGCCGCTAACTGCCGCCGCGCCCAGTTCCGTCGCCAGGTCGCGCATTGCCGGGTACCGGCTGGAGCAGCAGATCGGGGCCGGCGGGATGGCGGTGGTATACCGGGCCGTCGACGAGCGGCTCGGGCGGCGTGTGGCGCTGAAGATACTGGCCCCGGCGCTCGCGGCGGACGAGGCGTTCCGGCAGCGCTTCATCCGGGAGTCCCGCGCGGCGGCGGCCGTCGATGATCCCCACATCATCCCGGTGTACGAGGCGGGCGAGGCCGACGGGGTCCTGTTCATCGCGATGCGCTTTGTGCCCGGCGGGGATGTCCGGACCCTGGTGCGCCAGCACGGTCCCATGGCCCCCGCCCGCGCGGTCGAGATCATTTCCGCGGTGGCGTCGGCCCTGGACGCCGCGCACGCCGCGGGCCTGGTCCACCGTGACGTCAAGCCTGCGAACATGCTCATCGACGCTAGGCCAGACCGGCCGGATCACGTCTACCTGTCCGATTTCGGCCTGAGCAAGGGCGCGATGTCGTCCTCGGGGCTGACCGGAACCGGCCTGTTCCTGGGGACCGCGGACTACGCAGCTCCCGAGCAGAACGACGGGCGGGCCGTGGATGGCCGGACCGATCAGTACGCGCTGGCATGCGCGGCGTTCGAGCTGCTCGCCGGCGCGCCGCCGTTCCAGCGTGACCAGGCCACCGCGACGATCTGGGCCCATATGTCCGAGCCGCCGCCTCCGCTGCGGGCGCGGCGGCCCGAGATCCCGGCCGCGGTGGACCAGGTTTTCGCCGCGGCTCTGGCCAAGGCGCCGGAGAGCCGTTATCGCTGCTGCAGGGATTTCGCCTACGCTCTGCGCCGGGCTCTCGGCCTGGAGCCGAACGGCTACGGCTCCGGGCCTGAGGCGCACGTCGTCCCGCCGGCCGCGCACCCCGCCGCTCGCGGCGCCGCAGGGCCGATCCCCCTGGCCCCCGTGGCATTCTCCCCGCAGCGCCCGGCGCAGCGCCCCCAGGTCACGCCGGCGGGGTCGGGGTATCCGCACGCCGTCCCGGCGTTCCCGCAGTTCGACCAGCGCGGCCAGGTCAAGGGCGCGTGGAGGCAGGACTGGACCGCGTGGGCGCTGATCCTCGCCGGGCCGGCGGCCGTCCTCGGACTGCTCATCGCCCCCCTTGGTCACGCCGCCGGCGGGTACGGCGCGCTCCTGTTCCTCGGGGGACTGCTCGCGATACCCGTCGGCCTGATCGCAAAGCTGGTCCGGCGTCAGCGGCGCAGCCGAGCACCGGGGCGGTAGGGGCGTCAGCGGCGCAGGCGAGCATCGGGGCGGTAAGGCGTCCGCGTCCGGGGCGACGACCGGGCGGGACGCCGCCCGCGGTCAGAACGGCGCGTTCTGGTCGCCGCCCTCGGCTCGCTGCGCCATCACCTCGGCCAGCCGGGCCCGGGCCCCTTCCAGCCACTCGGTGCAGACCGCGGCCAGGCGCTCGCCGCGCTCCCACAGCTGCAGCGACTGCTCGAGGGTCAGGCCGCCGGCCTCGAGGCGCTTGACCAGCTCGGTCAGCTCGTCGCGCGCCTGCTCGTAGGGCGGCCTCTTGGTCTGCGGTTGTGGCTGCGCGGTACGCGCGCCATCGCCGCCGTCGGCTGCCGTCACGCTCTCACCCTAGTGCAGCACCGCCGCGTCGCAGGGCAGCCCGGGCTCCACTCCCGCCCAGCGCCGCGCCGTAGCTAGCTGGCGGTCTCGACGACCGCCTTGACCACGCGCGCGTAGAGCGAGCCGCCGGAAGGCCGCGGGCGAACATGGTCGAGCAGCAGCAGGCTCGTGTGATTCTCGATCGCCGAGAACCAGTCGACCATGAGAACTCGCGGGTCGCGGCGGGCGGCCTTGGCGATCGCGGCGTTGACCGCCTGCTCCCACGGCCGGGCCGTGTAGGTGTTGACGAGCACCAGCCAGCGGTCCGGCCCGATCACCGCCCGCAGCCGGTTGATCTGGCTGGCGGTCACCGTGCCGCTGGTCCCGAGTCCCACGAGCACGACCCGGCGCAGCCCGCCGGCCGCGGCGATCATCCGGACCTCTGCCAGCCCCGCGTTCATCTGCCGGCTGACGGCGGCGTCGACGTAGATGCCGGGCAGCGCCGCCTGCAGCTCATGCGCGGCCGCCAGCATGACCGAGTCCCCGACCGCGGTGATCATCCAGCCCGTTACCGGCAGCGTCATCGTCGCGTTACCGAGGTTGGTCGCGACCCGAGGCGCGGCGAGGCCCTCTGGGGGATGGGGCGAGCGGCGGGCGACATCGCGCCCCGGGGTACCGGAGGTGGCCTGGGTGGCGGTGCTGACCTTCGCGCCGGCCGCTGTCTGCTGCTGCGGCGCCGGCCTGCCCGAGGAGCTCAGGATCCCGTAGCCCGCGGCGCAGGCGACCGCGAGAACCACGACCTTCGCGCTCACACGCATGACTGAAACACCTCGATCGCCCCCCGTGGCAGCCGTTCGCCGCCTTCGGCCGGCGCGCTCAGCCTGTGGCCGCCGCCTGAACGCCCGTCGGCAGGCCACGGCGCGGAATGTCCCGAAGTAGCTGCCAGTGATTTCACTGCCATTGCGCGCTACGACAGTGTTGTCTTCGCCGCGCACCTACCGGGAGAAACGCCGATGTTGGTAATCGGCCGGGATGGCTTCCCTATAGACCTGGTTATGGCTTCGGCGACGGGCCAGCGGTGACGGTCAGCTGGTCATCGGCAAACCGGACGGTGAGCGCCTCGTCCGGCGTAACCTCGGCGGCAGAACGGACCACGCTGGAGTCACCGCGCTGAACGATAGCGTAACCACGCCGGAGCGTGGCGGCGGGCGACAGGGCGATCAGCCGGGCCCGGGTATGACGCACGTCGTCACCCGCCCGGTCCAGGCTCGCGGCCAGAGATCGTCGTGCCCGCCCGGCAAGGGCGGCCACGAGTTCCTGCTGCCTTTCGATCTCGCGCACGGGATTGGCGAGGGCAGGCCGGGACCGAATGCCCGACAGCCAGGACTTCTCCCGGTCCAGCCGGCCCGCGAGCCACCTGCGGGCGCGGGTGCGCAGCTCGGCGATCAGCGCGAGCTGCTCGGCCACGTCCGGGACCACCCGCCGGGCGGCGTCGGTCGGCGTCGACGCGCGAACGTCGGCCACGTGGTCGAGGATCGGTGAGTCCTGCTCGTGCCCTATCGCGCTGACCACGGGCGTCGTGCACGCCGCGACCGCCCGCACCAGCGTCTCGTCGGAGAACGGCAGCAGGTCCTCGATCGATCCGCCACCGCGGGCGATGATGATCACGTCCACTGCCGGGTCGGCGTCGAGCGCCTGCAGCGCGTCCACGACCTCGGTCACGGCGTACGGGCCCTGGACGGCGACCTGCCGGACCCGGAACCGCACCGCCGGCCAGCGCCGGGCCGCGTTCCTGAGCACGTCACGCTCGGCCGCGGAGTCCCGCCCGCAGATCAGGCCGACCACCCCGGGCAGGAACGGCAGCGGCCGCTTGCGCTCGGCGGCGAACAGACCTTCCGCAGCCAGCGAGCGGCGGAGCCTTTCCAGCCGGGCCAGCAGTTCGCCGATGCCCACCGTCCGGATCTCCAAGGCGGTGAGCGAGAACGAGCCCCTGGCCGTGTTGAAGTCCGGCCTGGCCCAGACGATCACCCGGGCGCCTTCGGCGGGCGGCGGGTCGTGGGCGTCGAGAACGCCCTGGGTGCACACCACCCGGGCCGACACCGCCGCCACCGGGTCGCGCAGGGTCAGGAACACCGTGCTGCCTCGCCGGCTCAGCTCCGCGATCTGGCCCTCGACCCAGATCCGTCCGAGACGGCCGACCCACTCGCCGACCAGCCGCAGCACGGTGCGGACGGGAACCGGCGACTCGGGAGAGGTCTCCAGCGCCATAACAGTGTCTCCCGCTCGCCTACGGCGCGCCCTGGAGCCCCTCCGGCTCGCTCATAACGGTCAGGCCTCCTGGCTTTCCAGCTTGGCGATACGGCGCTCGAACATCGTGAGCACGGCGGCCCGGCCGGCGTTGGCCTTCTCGTAGTCCAGCAGGGCGCGCACCTGGGCCGTATCGAGGTTGCGCAGGCGGGCGCGAAGCGAGGCCACGCTGAGGTCGTCGTAGTTCGGCACCGGCAGGGCGGCCGCTTGTGCCGATGCCGCTGGTGGCCGGGTGTCGGCCGGCACCTCTGCGACGGCTGATGGTTCCGCTTCTGCTGGTTCTGTTGTGTCTGCCGGTGCTGCTGTCTCTGGTGGGGTCTTTGCGTCAGATGGTGGCTCTGCGAGAGCCGGGGCCTCCACGACGGCTGTTGCTGCCTCAGCGCCGACCGTGGCGTCTGCGCTCGCGGCTGGCTGGGGCGCGTCCTCTTCCGACAGCAGCCTGACGTTCCCGGTCTCGTCGAGCGATCGCCACCTGGTCTCGTCCTTCGGCCCGGCCGCAGCCTTCTGCCCGGACTGGTCCCGGCGCTCGGTCTCGCCGGGCTGGGCCCGCGTCGG
>DASYXX010000104.1:0-3450 GCA_035934395.1 Streptosporangiaceae bacterium | reverse complement strand
AGACCACGGTGCCCCCGGGGAGTCCGGGCGGCAGGCCGGCGGCCGAGAGCCCGCCGCCGGGCAGCACCAGCACCGTCAGCCAGTCCTTGCCCATCACCGTGGGCGCGCCGGACAGGATCCCTCCGAGCGGCATCCCGGGTACCGAGGATGGCGGCGTTCCGGCCCAGCCGACGGCCGGGACGCTGTGGACCGAGGGGCATCCGGGCGGGCCGGCCTCGAGCTGCTTCAGCAGCGCCGACCGCGCCGCCCGCGGCATTCCCCTGGGCAGCTGCGCGGCGAGCTGCTTGAGCGCGCTCGCGGGAATCCTGAGGTGCCCGCACCTGACGCGGACCGTGCCGTCCTGCACGTTGTAGAACCCGCCGCCGTTGTTGCCCAGGTTCTGGATGACCTGGCTGGGCATGCCGGGGGCAGTGCCGGGCACCGCCGGCCACGAGCCGCCCGGCCCGAGGCCCTCGGGGGCCGGTACCGCGACCGTCTTCACCTTCGCGCCGGGCGGCGGGGTGAACGGGAAGTTGGACGGGTCCGGCCGGGTGAACGACAGCGAGGTGTATCCCACGCTGAGCGCCGGACTCGACGCGCCGCGGGCGAAGATCTGTACCTGGAGCGGCAGCGAGTACTCCGCGTCGATGGCGATCCTTACCTGGCCGATCAGGGACCGGCTGTCCTTGGGCGCCAGCGAGAGCTGGTAGGCGGCCCGGCCCGCGACCGTGACATCGGGCTGCAGCCCGACGGTGGTCGTGGTGCCCACCGCGGCCAGGATCTGCCGCGCCACCTGCTGCGGGGTCGGCGCGTTCGGCACCGGCGTCTCCTGGGCCGGCCCGGTATCGGACCCGGCGGGCAGCACGACGTGCGTGGCCTGGTTGGTCCGGCTGTCCCAGATCCAGACGTCGCGCCCGTCGCGGCGGAGATCGGCCTCGCCCATGGGCACCGGGATCGCGATCCTGACCCGCGTCGGGCCGTCGTACCAGATCCGGAACGTGTGCGTGCCGGACAGCAGCGACAGCCCGGACAGCGGGTCTGTCGTCGACGAGCCCGGCAGAGCCGGGAGGCCGAGGTTCGCCGTCTCCTGGACGGTCGCCTGCAGGACGGACGGCAGCGCCGACCGGGCGTCGACGGCCGCGAGCAGCTGAGCGGTGCTGCGGGCGGGAAGCTGCGGCGCGGCCTGCGCTCCCGCCAGCGCGGATCCGGCGATGACCAGCCCGACCGCGGCCGCCGCGCCGGCCGGCACGGCCCAGCGCGCCTGGCGCGGCAGCTTGCCGATCACACCCATGGCCACCTCCGGGGGGTACCCGATCCGAGCATACGGCTCTCGCTGACTATGAGCCGTGCGGGCCGCCGGGGGTTGCTCTGCCGACGCGTTCGACAAACGATTATTCGTAACGTCTCCGGCCGGACGCGGCCCGGAGGCTCGCAGGCTACCAGCGGCCGAAAGGCAGCAGCGCGGTCACGGCGACCGCCGTGAACAGCAGCGTCAGGTACGCGATCGACTGGTGGAACAGGCGCATGGGAGCCCGGGCGTCGCCGACGGCGACCCGGGCCCGCAGCCGGTGCGCCTCGGCCAGGAACCAGGCGCCGAGCCCGGCCGCGCAGCAGCCGTACAGCCAGCCGGCGTACGGGGCCAGGGCCAGCGTGGCCGCGACCATCGCATAGGAGTAGAACACGATCTTCCGCGCCACCACGGCGGCGGGGGCCACGACCGGCAGCATCGGCACGCCCGCCGCCGCGTAATCGTCGCGGAACTTCATCGCCAGCGCCCAGAAGTGCGGCGGGGTCCAGAAGAAGATGACGGAGAACAGCACCACGGCGGCCAGGCTCACCCGCCCGGTCACCGCCGCCCAGCCCACCAGCACGGGGAAGCAGCCGGCCGCGCCGCCGATCACGATGTTGGACGCCGTGCGGCGCTTCAGCCCGAGCGTGTACACGAAGACGTAGAACAGGATCGCGCCGTCGGCCAGCGCCGCGGCCAGCCAGTTCACGAGCAGGCCGAGCAGCGCGGTGGACGCGGCGCCGAGCACGATGCCGGACACCAGCGCCTCGGCCGGCCGGATCACCGCCTTCGCCCCCGTGGCCGCCAGCGGGCGCCGCGAGGTGCGCCGCATGACCTTGTCGATGTCCCGGTCAAGGAAGCAGTTCAGCGTGTTGGCGCTGCCCGCAGCCAGCGCCCCGCCGGTAAGCGTGGCCAGGATCAGCCAGCCCGACGGCAGCCCGCGCCGCGCGAGCAGCATGGTCGGCAGCGTGGTCACGAGCAGCAGCTCGATGATGCGCGGCTTGGTCAGAGCGAACAGCGACCTGGCCACCAGGCGCGCCGAGCGCCGCCCGCTGTGCTGACCCGGGGGGACGACCCCCCCATCCCCCCCGCCGGGGCGTGCGAGGACCTGGTCGGTCCCGTGCCCGGGCAGCGCGCCCGTGGCTTGTGTCACTCGCTGGCCTCCGTGTTTTTGTCAGGCCCGGGGGTCTCATCGGTAGCGGTGGCCCCGGCTGGCGGAGCTTCACTACTGGTCGTAGTACCGGATACGTTACCGGCTCCGCCTGTCCCCGGAGCAGCGGGTGTCACCGGCGCGGGCACGGCGGCCTCGGACGCGGCCAGCGTCCTACGCGGCGGGACCCGCCGATGCGGCCTGCTGAACAGAAGGTACAAGATCGCGGCGACGACCACGAACAAGCCCACCGGACCGCCGAAGGTCAGGTAGGACCCGGCCTCGCTGTTGACGGGCACCGAGGCAAGTATCAAACCAGGCACGCCAGCCTCCTCGTTGTCATCAGATCGTGGGCCGCCGGTAGCCGGACCGGGCGTGCCAGACCGCCTTGAGCGGCTGCGGCGTCACGGGCGCCCGGCCCAGCACCCGCTCCAGGTCGCGGGACAGCTCATCGGACTCCTCGGCGTCCAGCCAGCCGTTGATCAGCGCGAGCGCCGCGATGATCAGCGCGGGCAGCACGCCCATCCACAGCACCGCCCCGGCCACCTGCTGGTCGGACAGCACGCTGAGCGCGTGATGGCCTGCTCCCCGGTACGCCGGGTACACGACCGCGGACCCGAACACGAGCACCATGCCGAGCACCGTGTCCGCCGCCGCCGTGCCGACGAGCAGCGCCAGCCGCCGCATGGGCCGCAGGGCCGCGCGCGACCCGATGAGCTGCAGCCAGAAGCCGATCCCGGCGGCCAGGTAGCTGACGTACTCCAGGTACCGGACCGCCCGGTTCGTGGCCGCGAGATCGTAGGCCGCCGTGACGTGCCAGCCGAGCCAGATGACGTTGAACGCCAGGACAACCGCGACCTGCCAGGCCGGCCGCAGCCGCCGACCGACGGGCTCAGCGGGCCGGCCGCGGGCCCATACCATCCAGGGCGCGCCCAGGATAATCAGCGCCGGGGCGGCGAAGGCCAGGAGCAGGTCCTGAATCGAGCGCACCCAGATGTATCGGCCCGCCCAGTAGCCGAGCGGCGAGCCCAGC
>DASYXX010000078.1:0-6921 GCA_035934395.1 Streptosporangiaceae bacterium | reverse complement strand
ATGGACCTAGAACGGCTCGGCGCGCCCGGGCTGGCCCGCCGTTTCGTGGACTGGTACGCCGAGTACTCGGGCGATCCGGCCCCGGCGTCGCTGCGCCACCACTACGTGGCGTACCGGGCGTTCGTCCGGGCGAAGGTGGCGTGCCTGCAGCCCGGACAGCCTAATCTCGCGGCCGCCTGCGAGGCTCGGCGGCTAGCCGACATGGCGTTGCGGCATCTGCGCGCCGGTGCCGTCACCCTGGTTCTGATCGGAGGCCTGCCGGGCACGGGGAAATCTGCCCTGGCCGCCGCGGCCGCCGACCGGCTCGGCTACGCCGCCCTGAACAGCGACCGGATCCGCAAGGAACTCGCCGGTGTCCCGCCCCAGAGCGGCGCCCCCGTGCCGTACGGCACCGGGATCTACACCCCCGCCTGGACGCAGCGCTGCTATGCCGAGCTGCTGCGCCGCGCCAGGGCGCTGCTGGCCAGCGGCGAGTCCGTGATCGCCGACGCGTCATGGCTCTCGGCACAGCAGCGGGCCGCCGCCGCCGCCCTGGCCGACAAGGTGAGCGCGGAGCTGGTGCAGGTGCGCTGCACGGCCTCGCAGGACCTGGCCCGGCAGCGGATGAGCGCCAGGCAGCACGGCGTGTCGGACGCCGACGCAGACATCGCCCGGCGCATGGCCGCCGACATGGCTCCATGGCCCGAGGCAACGACGATAGACACCGAGAGCGGCGGGGTCGGCGCCGACGCGGAATCGTCCGATGCCTTCGACGACCTGGTCCGGCAGGCTCTTGACGCGATCCGCCCACACGGGCCGGAGCATGTCTGGCGCCCGTTCCGGCCCGTCATGCTCCCAGACTGAGGCCAAGGCAAGCCATGAGGATCGAAATGATCCACCCAGTGACCGAGGCTGACAGAGAACTCGCAGCCGTAGCGTCGCCAGAGGGCCGGATCATCGTCGGGGTCGACGGCTCGCCGGGCGCGCTTGCAGCGCTGCGTGGGATAGCCACGATGAGCGGAAGGACCAGAACGCCCGTTTCACGAGCCGGTCCGCACCCAGGCGCGGCGGCGCGCATGAGGTCCACCTCTGAGTGATCAGCAGCCAGGCGCAGGCCTGTTTACGTCAGCGGCTCTCCTCGCGCCGCGTAGCAGATGGTTACCGGCGCGTCGTCCAGCGCGGCCCCACCAGAGCCCAAGCGGATTCCCACGCTGCCAGGCGCCGCCGGTCGAGGGCCAGGCGGCACGGCCAGTAGCAGAGCATCAGGATGACCCCGACGCCAATCGCCGACCACAGGGGAATAACCACCGCTGTCAGCAGCATGGCCACCTCTCCTGGCGGAGGAGCGGCCGGCTCCCCGGTGCGTGTGACCCATATTTCGACCCGGCTCCCGCGGCCCGCGTTCCAGATATCGGGCGCGACCCGCGTAGTCAACATGCCCGACCGCTCCCGGCCGTCGGGGGCTCGCCAGCGGGCCTGGGCTTCGCCGACGCCGTTCATCATGTAGATCGGCCCGCTGCCGGTCAGCACTGCGACGCTGGGGCGCAGGCGGGCGCCGGCTGCGCGCTGAGACTGGTAGGTGCGCACGCCGACCAGCGACGCCACAGTCACGGCGGCGATGAACGCGGCCAGCAGCGTCACCATGATGGCGCCCTCGAACCGGTCAGACGGCCTCCGCAACTCGTTACGGCCGATCAGCAGTCGGCTTAGCCGCCACGGCAGGGTGGCGGCCCGTGGCGTGGCAGGCATCATCATCACCTCCGGCCGTTGTCCTGCGGCCATCGTGAGTCGACCCGCCGCCCGTTGGCAGGGGCGTACGCCACCGCAGTCAAGGTCTTTGGTCCGTAGGCCGGGACGGACCAGAGGTCCGCGCAGCCTGCGCTGCGCTTCAACGTCGGCGAGACCAGCAGGGACGACGCGGCGACAGGCGCGTTCGCCGCCCTAATGACCCCCAGGACGCCATACCCGGCATCGACGAGCGTGACCACGGCCTCGACGATCTGCCGAAGGTCGACTTCGAGCTCAAGATTGCTGCCGACCGCGACGACCGCATCGAGAAGGCGTGGACGCGGTCACCCCTGTCGAACGTCCCGGGATCTGGTGACGGCGGTCCCTGGGCGGCCATCATGCCGGCGGCGATCGTGAAGGTGGCCTACGGAGAGGAGGTTGCCATGGTAGGCACTGCTTACGGCATCCTCGCAGGTTACGACGGATCGCCAGGTAGCGAGCAGGCGCTGAGCTGGGCGGTCCGGGAGGCCCGCTCGCGTGGGACGGCGTTGACGGTCTGCTGTGCGTACGAGCCAGGGTTCGCGGTTCTGCCCGGCGAGGAGGCCGTCCTCGATCTCGCCCGGCGCAGCGGAGAGCGAATCATCGACGACGGCCTGCGCCGCGCGCAGCATCTCATGGGAGCAGGAAAAGTACGCTCGCTGCTCGTCCAGGGACAGGCCGCGACCGTGCTGTGCGAGCACAGCCATGACGCCGACATCGTTGTGGTTGGCTCCCGCGGCATAGGCGGCGGAGTCGCCGGGCGCGTGCTGGGCTCGGTCAGCTCACAGGTTGCCGCGCATGCCAAGGGCCGGGTTGTGGTGGTGCGCGGGCACTGGCGGCCCGCGGCCGGCTTCGTCCCAGGCCCCGTCGTGGTGGGAGCGAACGGATCCCCGCCCTCGCGAGCCGCGCTCGATTTCGCGTTCGAGGAGGCCACGCTGCGGGAGGCTCCGGTTCTGGCCGTCTGCGCGCTCGCTGACGCGCCGGGTAGCCTGGGCGGCCACGACGATCGCCGGGAACAGTTCGAGCACGCGATCCGACTATGGGAGAAGAAATACCCGGAGGTAACCGTCCTGCGGCGGGTCGCAGTCGGCGGAGCGCGCGACGCGCTGCTGACGGCGGCCCGTGACGCTCAGATGCTCGTCGTTGGCTCGCGCGGCCGGGGCGGCGTCCCGGGAATGGTGCTCGGCTCCATCAGCCAGGCGGCCCTGCATCACGCGCCATGCCCCGTCGGCGTCGTGCATCCCGCATGACCCGGCTGGCCCGCGCGACCCGCCGACGAGGACCTAGATCCCATGCTGTGAAGCACTTCTGCGCTAACGACGGCAGTCGGCTGGGCGCTTGGAAAGAACGTGCAGGAGAGGGCCTTTGCCGAGAAGGCGCGTTGATAGTGCGCTGATACGCAAGGACAGCTGGGTCTCGCGGATCTCTTCGAGTGGTTGGAACCGCTCTACACCGGCCGCGCCGCCCGCGAGATCGTCGACGAGGCCAAGGCTCAGAACACCGGAGTGATCGTCATGGGCTCGCGCCGCTTGGAAGGCCTAGCCGGGCTCGTCCGGCGCGTCAAACGTCCTTCTGCGCGTCGGGCGATGACCGGTGCTCGGCCTGGTCCTGATCTTCGAAGACGCGGGCGGCGTACGCGGCGGCCTGGGTGCGGCGCTCCATGCCGAGCTTGGCGAACAGCGCCGAGACGTAGTTCTTGACCGTCTTCTCGGCCAGGTACATCCGCTCGCCGATCTGCCGGTTGGTCAGCCCCTCCCCGATCAGCTCCAGGATCCGCCGCTCCTGCCCGGTCAGGGCCGCCAGCAGCACGACCAGCCCTAGGGTCGCCACTCGCGGTTCCGCTATTTCATGCCATGTATTTGATGGAAAATAAAGCAGCAATGTCATGACATCTCGCCTCGCTTCCCCGGATTCTGGTGGCCCGGTTGGCCGCGGGGCTGTTCCCACACGGCCGCCGGGGAATTACCACCGCTCCCCCACGATCGCGACCAGGTCGGCGAGCCGGCACGTGTAGCCCCATTCGTTGTCGTACCAGCCGAACACCTTGGCCAGGCTGCCCGACGCCTGGGTCAGGCCGGAGTCGAACACACACGAGGCGGGGTCGCCGATGATGTCGCGGGAGACCAGCGGATCGGTGCTGTAGTGCAGGATGCCGGCCATGGGGCCGGCCGCGGCCCGCTCGAACGCCGCGTTGATCTCGGCGGCGGTGACGTCCCGCCCGAGCACGGCCGTGAGGTCGGTGAGCGACCCGTCCTCGACCGGGACCCGCACCGCTACTCCGTCCAGGCGCCCGGCCAGCTCGGGGATCACCTCCCCGGTGGTCTTGGCCGCTCCGGTGGTCGTCGGCACCATGCTGATCGCGGCGCTGCGCGCGCGGCGCAGGTCCTTGTGCGGGCCGTCGATCAGCATCTGGTCGCCGGTGTAGGCGTGCACGGTCGTCATGAACCCCCGGACCAGGCCGAAGGCGTCGTTCAGCACCTTCGCGATGGGCGCGACGCAGTTGGTCGTGCACGACGCGTTCGAGATCACGTCGTGCCGCTCCGGGTCGTACTCGCCATCGTTGACCCCGACCACGACCGTCAGGTCCGCTCCCTTGCCGGGCGCGGACAGCAGCACCTTCCGAGCTCCGCCCTTCAGGTGCAGCGCCGCCTGGTCACGGGCGCGGAACTTGCCCGTGGACTCCACCACGATGCTGGCGCCGAGCGCGCCCCAGTCGATCTCGGCATGGTCGCGGCGGGACAGGACCGGGATCGGGGTGCCGTCGACGATGATCGAGTCGTCGGAATGGGTCACCTTCGCGTTCAGGCGGCCGTAGGTCGAGTCGAACTCGAGCAGGTGCGCGAGCGTCCGCGCGTCCGTGATGTCGTTCACGGCGACGACCTCGATGTCGGACCGCTCGAGCGCCCGGCGCACGAAGGTACGCCCGATACGCCCGAAACCGTTGATTCCGACGCGGATGGCCATGATGTTTCCTCTCCGGACCAGGTTGCGTACGTCTCCCAGGCTCGCCGACGGCTATGACCTGGGGCAGAGGCGTTGGGCTGGCGAGCGCCGGGCCTTTGGTCCCTAGTCGTACTCCGCCGCACCTGGCAGCCTCCCTGCTGTGGGAGGCTGTTCACATGCGAGGATGGCCGCGGGCGGCAGCCGAAACGAACGGGCGCACGAGACATGACGCACCGGGATCGCACGCTAACCGCTAAGGCGATAGCCCGCGTCGAGGGCGAAGGCGCCATGTACGTCCGGGTCAGCGACGGCCGGGTCGAGGAGGTACGGCTCGACATCTACGAGCCGCCCCGGTTCTTCGAGGCGTTCCTGGCCGGCCGGGCCTACACCGAGCCGCCCGACATCACCGCCCGGATCTGCGGGATATGCCCGGTCGCGTACCAGACCAGCGCCTGCCAGGCGATCGAGGCGGCGTGCGGGATCAGCCTGCCCGCCCCCCTCGCGGACCTGCGCCGGCTGCTGTACTGCGGCGAGTGGATCTCCAGCCACGCGCTGCACATCTACATGCTGCACGCGCCCGACTTCCTCGGTTACCCGGGTGCGGTGGAGCTGGCCCGTGATCACCGGGAGATCGTGGAGCGCGGCCTGGCCCTCCGCCGGGTCGCAAACTCGATCATGGAAGCGATCGGCGGGCGGTCGATTCACCCGGTGAACGTGCGCGTCGGCGGCTTCTACCGGGTGCCAGCGCCCGGCGAGCTCACGCCGCTGGCCGAGCAGCTGCGCGGAGCGCTCGGCCTGGCGCTGGAGACCGTGGCCTGGGTCGCGGGGTTCGACTTCCCCGACTTCAGCTGTGACCACGAGCTGCTGGCCCTGCGCGAGCCCGGCCGCTACCCGATCGAGCGCGGGACGCTGGCCAGCAGCGGGGGGCTGGCGTTCACCGCCGCCGACTTCGAGGAGCACGTGATCGAGGAGCAGGTGCCGCACTCCACCGCGCTGCACGCGAGCCTCGCCGGGCACGACGGCTGCTACCTGACCGGGCCGCTCGCCCGGTACACGCTGAACTCGCGGTGGCTCACGCCGGCGGCGGCCGCCGCCGCCCGCGAGGCCGGGCTCGGGCCAGACTGCCGGAACCCGTTCCGGAGCATCGTCGTCCGCGCGGTGGAGATCGTCTGCGCGATCGAGGAGGCGCTCCGGCTGATCGAGGCCTACCAGCCGCCGGACCGGCCGTTCGCGGAGGCCGCGCCGCGGGCCGGGACCGGCCACGGCGTCAGCGAGGCTCCCCGCGGCGTGCTCTACCACCGGTACGAGCTCGACGAGGCCGGGATCGTGCGCAGCGCCCGCATCGTGCCCCCCACCTCCCAGAACCAGGCCGCGATCCAGGATGATCTCCGCGGCTTCGTGCAGGACCGGCTCGAGCTCGACGACGAGCGGCTCACCCGCGAATGCGAGCAGGCGATCCGGAACTACGACCCGTGCATCTCGTGCGCGGCTCACTTCCTCAGCCTGCGGGTGGAACGGCGATGACGGGCGGGCCGCGCACCGAGCGCCGCCGGGTCGTGGTCATCGGCGTCGGCAACGAGTTCCGGCGCGACGACGGCATCGGCCCCGAGGTGGTGTCCCGGCTGCGGGGGCAGGCCCCGGCCGGCGTCCGGCTGGTGGTCAGCGACGGGGACCCGACCCGGATGATCGAGGCCTGGACCGGGACCTCGCTCGCGGTGGTCGTCGACGCGGTCCTGGCCGACCCGCCCGCCCCCGGCCGGCTGCACCGGATCGTCGTTGACCGGGCGGCTGACGCGGGCGCCCACCCGGTCAGCTCGCACGGGCTAAGCCTGGGCCAGTCGATCGCCCTGGCCCGCGCGCTCGACCGGATGCCCGAACGCCTCATCGTCCACGCCGTCGAGGCGGCCGACATCCGCCAGGGCGTCGGCCTGTCTCCTGCCGTTGCCGGAGCCGCGGAGGCTCTTACCGCTGCCGTTCTTGAGGATCTTGCTGCGGACTGCGGCCCAAGGCCTGACCGCGCGAGGCCGGCGAGAAGCCGGGAGCGGCGACGTTAAAGGTCGAGAAGACCCGGTCGATGCCGTCGTCGGTCATGCCGAGGTGCCGCAGCTGGGGGATGAGCGAGGCGGTGTTCGGCTCGGCCACGGGACCGAAGCAGCCGTAGCAGCCGCGGTTGTAGGCGGGGCAGATGGCGCCGCACCCGGCCTGGGTCACCGGGCCGAGACAGGGGGCCCC
>DASYXX010000055.1:0-2774 GCA_035934395.1 Streptosporangiaceae bacterium | reverse complement strand
AGCAGCGCGTGGTGATCAGGGTCACGCCCTACGCGACCTTCGTGACCCCGCCGCGCCACGTCTGGACGATGAGCGACATCGATAAGCTCACCCACTTCACCAGCACGTCGATGCCCTGGTAGAGCGGAGGACCCCGGTGACAGTCGCCGAGCTGCTGGCCGACGCGTTCGGCCGAGTCCGAGAGGTCGTGCACGAGGCGGTCGAGGGGCTGACGCCAGGCCAGCTCGCGCTGCGGCCGGAAAGCGAGGCAAACTCGATCGCCTGGCTGATCTGGCACCTGACCCGGATCCAGGACGACCACGTCGCCGACGCCGCGGGCACCACCCAGGTCTGGACCTCGCCGGCCGACGGGATAAGGGGGGGTGGGGCAGGCACGGCCTACACCTGGGCGGACCGTTTCGGGCTCCCGTTCGCGACCTCGGCCACCGGTTACGGGCACGGCGCCGAGGCGGTCGCCGCGGTCCAGGTCCGGCCCGCCTCCCTGCTGCTCGAGTACTACGACGCGGTGCACACCGAGACGATCAAGTTCGTCAGCGGGCTGTCCGATGCCGATCTCGACCGCATCGTGGACTACGCCTGGGACCCGCCGGTCTCGCTCGGGGTGCGCCTGGTGAGCGTGATCTCCGACGATCTCCAGCACGCGGGCCAGGCCGCCTACCTGCGCGGCCTCATCGAGCGCGGCCTCGGCGGCTAGCTGACGCATCCTGCAGCGAGCCGCCGGGGTGCCGCGCCCCGTCGGCTCGCTGGTTAACCGCTCCACAGCGACTCGAGCTGAGCCTCGACCGTCGCGGCGAGCCTGGCCATGCGCGGCACGGCGGGCGGCCGCGGCGCCGCCTCGACGATCTCGCACTGAGCCTGCGCCCGGGCGTCGAGGAACCGGCTGATCTGCGCGTAGCCGTGCCGGTCGTCGCGGCCGGTGCGGTGGTAGTGCAGGCGCAGCGGCGCGTACAGGTAGAGCTCGTCGCGGGCCCGGGTCACCGCCACGTAGAACAGCCGCCGCTCCTCGGCCAGGCCCTCGGGGCTGGACAGCGCCATGTCGCTGGGCACGGCGCCGTCCACCAGGTGCGGCAGGTGCACAACCGGCCATTCCAGGCCCTTGGCGGAATGCACGGTGGAGATCACCAGGTAGTCGTCGTCCAGCCGCGGCGGGCCGGCCAGGTCGGAGCCCGAGGCCGGCGGGTCGAGCGCCAGCTCGACCAGCGCCTCGTGCAGCGAGGGCCGGCTCGCCGCGGCGTCGGCGAGCCGCTCGAGGTCGGCGAGGCGGGCCCCGGCGTCGGGGTAGCGGGCGCGCAGCGGGTCGACCAGCGCGGCCAGGATCGCGACGGCGCGGTCCGCGGCGGCGTCGAGGGCGGCCGCGGCGATCAGGCCCGCCACCGTCGCTGACACCGCCTCCCGGGCCCGGGCCGGGATGAGCTCGGCCGCGGCGGGCCAGCGCTCCAGCGGAGCCGGGTCGGCCAGCCGCAGCGCGTCCACGACCCGCCGGGCGCGGCTGGCCCCTATCCCCTCGTGCAGCCGCAGCACCCGGAACCAGCCGAGGTCGTCCGCCGGGTTGGTCACCACCCGCGCCGCGGCCAGGAAGTCCTTGACGTGGGCGGCCTCGGTGAACCGCAGGCCGCCGTACTTGACGAACGGGATGCCGCGGGCCGACAGCTCGATCTCCAGGACGTCACTGTGATGGGCGGCCCGGACCAGCACGGCCTGGTCGCGCAGCGCCCGGCCGGACTCGTGGGCGTCCAGCACCCGCGCGGTGATCTCGCGCGCCTGCGTGGCCTCGTCGTGGCAGCGCACCAGCTGCGGGGCCGGGCCAGGTCCGCGCAGGCCGGTCAGCTCCAGCTCGAGGCCCTCGGACTGCGGGCGGACCGCGTTGGCCAGCCGCAGCACGGAGTCCCTCGACCGGTAGTTGCGGACCAGGCGGATCACGCTCAGGCCCGGGTAGGCGCCGGCCAGCGCGCGCAGGTGCCCGGGATCGGCGCCGCGGAACGCGTAGATGGCCTGGGCGTCGTCGCCGACGCAGGTCAGCCCGCGCCCGTCCGGCCGCAGCAGCCGCACGATCTCCGCCTGCACGGCGTTGACGTCCTGGTACTCGTCCACCAGCACGGCGTCGAACAGGCCCCGCAGCGCCGGGCCGGCGGCCGGGTCGGCCAGCGCCGCCCGCCACAGCAGCAGCAGGTCGTCGAAGTCGACCAGACCGTGGGCTCGCTTGTGGGCTACGTACGCGCGGAACAGGCCGGCGAGCTGCCCGGTGAAGTCGCGGCACCAGGGAAAGCCGCTCGCCACGACGTCCGCGACGGTGGTCTGGGTGTTCACGCAGCGGGTGTAGATGTCGGCGCAGACGGCGGCCCTGGGCGCCCGCCGCTCGGTGCCCACCAGGCCGTGATCGGTGCGCAGCGAGTCGAGCACGTCCGCCACGTCTGCCGGGTCGATCACGCTGAACGCCGGCGGCAGCGAGAACGACTCGGCGTGCGCCCGGATGATCCGGTGCGCGATCGCGTGAAAGGTGCCTCCGCAGATCCGCTCGTCCGGGGACCGCACGCTGTTTCCCCCCGCCCCCGCCGCCCCTCCCGCCGCGGCTCTCGACACCACCCGGGCGAGCATGTCGTCGGCCGCACGGCGGGTGAACGTCAGCAGCAGGATCCGGCTGGCCTCGACCCCCTGCGCGCGCAGCCAGGCGGCCCGCGCCACCAGCGTTCCCGTCTTCCCGGTCCCGGCCCCGGCCAGCACCAGCAGCGGACCGTCGGCGTGCGTCGCGGCCCGGCGCTGCTCGTCGTTCAGTT
>DASYXX010000008.1:0-3249 GCA_035934395.1 Streptosporangiaceae bacterium | reverse complement strand
GCTGGGGCGGGTCCCAGTCGATGTCGAAATAGCTCGCGTAGACGCTCGACGGCCCGTTCTCGAGAACGTCCCACCACCAGGCGTTGGCCCGCCCGGCCAGCGCCATGTGGTTGGGCACGATGTCCAGAACCTGGCCGAGGCCGGCCCCGGCCAGCCGCTCCGCGAGGCGGCGGTGGCCTTCGGCACCGCCGAGCTCGGCGTTCAGCCGCCCGTGGTCCACCACGTCGTAACCGTGGGTGCTGCCCGCGGCCGCCTGCAGGTACGGCGAGCAGTAGAGGTGGCTGACCCCGAGCTCGGCCAGGTAGTCAGCGATCGCGGCCGCGTCATCGAACGTGAACCCAGCGTGCAGCTGGACCCGGTAGGTCGCGACCCTGGGGTGTGAGCTCGGCGTCGGCGTGCCGGCGGGCATCGGAGGGGGTCACCCGCTGGCGCGCGCGGTGACCAGGCCGGCCTGGTAGGCGAAGACCACGAGCTGCGCCCGGTCGCGAGCCCCAAGCTTGATCATCGCCCGGCTGACATGGGTCTTGGCGGTGGTGGGGCTGAGCACCATGGCCTTGGCGATCTCGTCGTTGGAAAGGCCGTGCGCGACCAGGGCCACTACCTCCCGGTCCCGGTTGGTGAGGCTTTCCATCCCGGCCGCGGCGAGCGCGTCCGGCGGCCGGGCGACGAACTCGCTGATCAGGCGGCTGGTGACGGCGGGGGACAGCAGCGCGTCCCCGCGCATGACGACCCGCAGCGCCTGCAGCAGCTCGGCTGGCTCGGTGTCCTTCAGCAGGAACCCGGCCGCCCCGGCCCGCAGCGCGCGGAAGATGTACTCGTCGAGCCCGAAGTTGGTGAGGATCACCACGCGCACCCGGTCCAGCCGCTCGTCCGCGACGATCTGCCGGGTGGCCTCGAGGCCGTCGAGCACCGGCATCTGGATGTCCATGAGAGCGATGTCCGGGCGGTGCTCGACGGCCAGCTTCACCGCCTGCCGCCCGTCGGCGGCCTCGGCGACGACCTCGATGTCGTCTTCGGCCTCGAGCAGCGACCGGATGCCGCTGCGGATCAGCGCCTGGTCGTCGGCCAGCAGGACCGTGATCAAGACGGTGCCCGCGCGGGGAATTCGGCGCGCACCCGGAAGCCGCCGCCGTCCCGCGGTGCGGCGTGGAGAAGGCCGCCGAGCGCGGTCACCCGTTCCCGCATGCCGATGAGGCCCAGCCCGGGTCCCGCCGACCGGGAGGCGGTGTCCGTGCCGTCGTCGTCGACCTGGACGGCAAGGGCGTCCGGCGTGTAGTGCAGGTGAACCGACGCGCAGGCCGGGCCGGCATGACGGCTTACGTTGGTGAGCGCTTCCTGCACGATCCGGTAGGCCGCCTGGTCCACGTCGGGCGGGAGCGCCCGCTCGGCGCCGGTCACGGTCACCGTCACGGGGAGGCCGGCGGCCCGCGCGCGTGCCACCAGGCTGTCCAGCTGGCCGAGGTTGCTGCGGTCGCCGTCTTCCTCGCTGCGCAGCACGCTGAGCGTCGTGCGCAGCTCCCTCGTGGCGTCCGCGCCCGCCTCCTGGATCGCCAGCAGGGCCGGCGGCACCTCCTCGCCGCGCTTGCGGGCCAGGTGCACCGCCACGCCTGCCTGGACGCGGATCACGGAGATGCTGTGCGTCAGGGAATCGTGCAGCTCACGGGCGATCCGCAGGCGCTCCTCCATCGCCCTGCGCTGTGCGGCTTCGTCCCTGGTCCGCTCCGCCTCTTCGGCGCGCTGCTCGACCTCGCGGAGGTGCAGCTGCCATATCCGGAACGCGACGGCCATGACGCCCGCCGAGATGACCCATCCGGCCGCGTAGAACGTCCGCCGACCGCGATCGGTGCGCATTCCTCGAGCGTACGCGCATGGTCCCCCGGGGGCATTCGCCAGCGGGACCCATTGCCGGCTACTCCCCGCGGAGTAGGCGCCGCGCTGGGTGCGGTCGGCTGACCGCTTGTGATATGGAGCATTCATGCCCCTCACGGAACGCGAAGTCAACCTAGGCGATGTCCGGCTCTCGATCGCGGAGGCAGGCGCCGGCCCGCGCCGGCTTCTCCTGGTCCACGGGTTCACGGGTGCGAAAGAGGATTTCACCCCGTGGCTTGACCGGCTGGCCGGGCTGCGCTGGCACGCGGTCGCCCCCGACCTGCGCGGCCACGGTGCCAGCTCCAAGCCCGCCGAGGAGTCGGCGTACTCGTTCGAGGTGCTGGCCGATGACGTGCTCCGGCTTGCTGACGCGCTCGGCTGGGACAGGTTCGTCCTGCTCGGGCACTCGATGGGCGGCATGATCGCGCAGTTCGTGGCCCGCAGCGCGGCAGCGCGGCTGGCGGGCCTGATCTTGATGGACACCGCGCACGGGCCGCTCGACAACCTGGATCCCGGCCTGGTCGAGGCGGCCGTATCCATCGTCCGCGCGCAGGGCATGGGCGCCCTGGCGGACATCGTGGCCGAGCATCAGGGGCCACTGGCCACGCCCGCGCACCGGCGGCTGCTCGCTGAGCAGCCGGGCTACGCCGAGTTCGGGGACCGCAAGCTCCGCGCGACGTCGGCGGGACTGTACACGGCCATGGCGCCGGCGTTCCCCAGGGCTGCGGACCGGCTGGAGAGCCTGCGCCAGCTGCCCGGGACGCTGCCGGTGCTGGTCATCGTCGGCGAGCAGGACCAGCCATTCCTCGCGCCCTCTGAGCGCATGGCCGTCGCGATCGGCCACGCCTCGCTGGCGGTCATTCCGGACGCCGGGCACTGCCCGCAGTTCGAGAACCCGGACGCCTGGTGGCAGGCCCTGACCGCATACCTGACGGGCATCGACCTCTGATCAGGTCGCGCGCTTCGCCGCCGTGCGACCACTGACCGGCGAGGCCGGCTTCACCTTGCTGCCCCGCGACGACCAAGCCTGACGCCGCGGTGCCCGGCCCGAGCTAGCGCAGCCAGCCGCTGTACTTGGAGCGGGAGGCCAGCTTCCAGGCGTGCCGGGCCTGCGCTTCGAGGTCGCGGGCGCGGCAGGCGTCCTGCTCGTACAGGATGCCGAAGCTGAACGCGTTCTCCCCGGCCAGGTGCGCTTCCACGCCGAGCTCCCGGGTAGCGGCGCGGGCGACCACGCCGTCGTGGTGCTCGCCGAGCGCCGACTGGACCTTCTGCACCCGCTTGGCGAACCGGCGGGCCGGCTTGCCGAAAGCCGGGCTCACGGCCTCGGCCGAGTACCGCGCGTGCTTGGCCGCCTTGCGCGCCTCGTGCAGGGCGGCGTCC
>DASYXX010000933.1:0-5358 GCA_035934395.1 Streptosporangiaceae bacterium | reverse complement strand
GCCCGTGAGGTTGCGGGTGGTGGTCGCGTCCAGGCCGCGCTCCACGCCGTCGGCCAGCCGCCGGGAGTCGAACGCGAGGAAGTCCGAGCACTGCCGGCCTTCGACGTCGATGACCTGGATGTACTGGCCGGCCTCGACCTGGTAGGCGAGCGCGGTCGAGGAGTCCACCCGCAGGTCGAGCAATGGATCGGCCAGCGGCGGCGGCAGCGCGGGCTCGCTCGGCGGCCGCGGCCGCACGCGCCGCACCTCGACCAGGAGGTCAGACGGCGGGTTGTCCTCGCCCACGGCCATCAGCCCGCCGGGCGCCGCGACCACGCAGGTCACCGGCTGCCGCGCGGTGAACGCGGCGGCCTGGCCGGCGGGCGACCACTCGCCGAACAGGCCGACCGCACGCGCCGCGGCCGGGTCCAGGCCCCGGGCGGCCAGCGCACCGACGACGTTCGACGGCGTGACCGGCTGCGCCTGCGGGCCCGGCGCGACGCCGTCCGTTACGGACCCTGATTTTGACGACATCGAACGGACCACCGTGGCCGCGGTGTCCGGCGCGGCGCCGAGCGCCGCGTAGTCCTCGCCGCCGCCGGCCAGCACGGTCAGCTCGCCGCGCTGCCGGCCCTCGGCGTCGATGACCGTGATCTCGTCCCCGGCGTCGAGCTCGACCGCGGTGACGCCGCCCGGGTGCACCCGGTAGCGCTCGAGCCGCGGGTCGGCCGGGATCAGCCCGGGCAGGACGAGCCTGGGGCGCTCGGGTGTGACGGTCACCGCGTCCTCACCTCGCGATCGGCTCCTTGGCCAAAATCATCATCCGCCCTGCTCGTAACGCTGCGCTAGAGCGTAGCGCCGCCTCACAGTGTCCCCCGCTCGCCTACGGGCGCCCGTGAGGCACCGCCTTCCCTCGTCGCTCTCTCCTTCGTCGCTCGCTCCTCAGTCCAGGCGGCGCCGCGCCCTTCGGCTCGCTCAAGAGAGGCCTACGATCTCGCCGTTCGCGTCGATGTCGATGCGCGCCGCGGCCGGGTTGGACGACAGGCCCGGCATCGTCCGCATCTCGCCGCAGATCGGGTACACGAACCCGGCGCCGACCGAGGCGCGGACTTCCCGGACCGGCAGCGTCCAACCGGTCGGCGCGCCCTTGAGCGCCGGGTCGGAGGAGATCGACAGGTGCGTCTTGGCGATGCACACCGGCAGGCGGCCGAACCCGTTGCGCTCGTAGGTGTCCAGCTGCTTGGCGGCCTGCGCGGAGTAGGACACGCCCGCGGCGCCGTAGACCTTGGTGGCCACGGTCTCGATCTTCTGCCGCAGGCTGGCCTGGTCCAGGTAGAGGAACCGGAACTCGTCGGGCTCGTCGGCGGCCTCCGCCACCGCCTCGGCCAGCTCGGTGGCGCCGCGGCCGCCGTGGTCGAAGTGGCTGGACACCGCGCACCGCACGCCCATCTCCGCGGCGACCGCGCGGATCGCGTCGTACTCGCTGGGGTGGTCGGTCGGGAACGTGCTGACCGACACGACCGGCGGGATCCCGTGCAGCTTGACGTTCTCGATCTGCTTGCGCAGGTTCGCCGCGCCCGCGAAGACGTCATCGGGGTTCTCACGCGTCATCTCCTCGGGCAGCGGGCGCCCGGCGACGACCTTGTACTTGCCCGAGTGCACCTTGAGCGCGCGCACCGTGGCCACCACGACCGCGGCGTCCGGGACCAGCCCGGAGTAGCGGCACTTGATGTTGAAGAACCGCTCGGCCCCCATGTCGGCGCCGAACCCGGCCTCGGTGACCAGGAAGTCGCCGGTGTGGATGCCGATCAGGTCGGCCACAACCGACGAGTTGCCGGTGGCAATGTTGCCGAACGGCCCGGTGTGCACCAGCACCGGGGTGTTCTCCAGGGTCTGCAGCAGGTTCGGCTTGATCGCGTCGCGCAGGATCACGGCCATCGACCCGGCCGCGTCGAGTTGCTCGGCGGTCACCGGGGTGCCGGTGGCGGTGTAGCCGACCACGATCCGGCCGAGCCGCTGGCGCAGGTCGGCGAGCGAGTTGGTCAGCGCGAGCGTGGCCATCAGCTCGGAGGCGGCGGTGATGTCGAACCCGGTCTGCCGGGTCACGCCGTCGGCCTTCGGGCCGAGCCCGATCACGATGTTCCGCAGCGCCCGGTCGTTGACGTCGAGCACCCGGCGCCAGGTGATCTCGTTCACGTCGAGGCCGAGCTCGTTGCCCTGGTACAGGTGGTTGTCGATCATCGCGGACAGCAGGTTGTGCGCCGCGGTCACGGCGTGCATGTCCCCGGTCAGGTGCAGGTTCAGGATCTCCATGGGGACCACCTGGCTGTACCCGCCGCCCGCGGCGCCGCCCTTGATCCCGAACGTCGGCCCCATGGACGGCTGCCGGATCGCGATCGTGGCCCGCTTGCCGATGTGCTTGAACGCCTGCCCGAGGCCCACGGTCGTGGTGGTCTTGCCCTCGCCGAGCGGCGTGGGGGTGACCGCGGTCACCACCACGTACATGGCCTTCGGCGCGTCGGCGAGCTCCTCGATCGCGGACAGCTTGATCTTGGCAACCTGCTCGCCGTAGGGCTCGAGCAGGTGCATGCCCAGGCCGATCTCGCTGGCGATGTCGTCGATGGGCTTGAGCTGCGCGTTGCGGGCGATCTCCAGATCGGTCGGGAAGGACATGGCAGGGGCTCCTCTGGCTAGGAGGGCGGGTGGGGTCAAGGGTGGGCGGGCGGGGCGGGGTGGTTGGGGAGGAGGGCTTCTGGGGTGGTTTCGCGTGGCGGGAGGGCGTCGGGCATGCGGAATCCGTCGATCTCGATGCCGAACTCGGCTCCGGCGCGGAGCATGGCGTCGAAGAGGTACTGGCCGGACGAGCGCTCACAGTGCAGCAGGTAGGAGCGGGTGCGGCCGTCCGCGCCGGGCAGGTCGTCGCGGATCACGTCGGTGGCCAGAGCGGCGACCGAGGTACGGAACGCGGCCCCGTCGGGCGTGATGTCGTCGCTCAGGTCGATGCCGCACAGCTTGGCCAGCAGGCTCGGCCCGTGCTTGCCGCTGAGCCTGACCAGGGCGCGGCCGTGCGTCTGGTCGACCCAGGTCACGGACTCTCCCGGGGTCTGCGCCGCGATTGCCTCCGGCTCGAGCTCCCGCGCCCGGCCGGGGGCCGCGAGCAGCAGCCACTCCCCCGGCCCGGAGCCGACGACCAGCGTGCCCGTTCCGTCCCGGGCGGCCCGGCCGAACCGGACGCCGAGCGCGGCCGCGGCCTGACCGCCGATCGGCGCGCGGACCTGCAGCTTAGTCAGCGGGCTGCAGTCGGTGAGCGTGAGCTCCGCTTCTGCCCGGCGGCCGCTCACCTCCCAGCCGTCGGTCCTGACCACGGGCGGGGCCGGGGCGATCGGGCTGCGCGCGATTACATCAAACACGCATCCGCCCCCCGTCCGGGTCGACGTGCGCATGCTGCGGCTGGACCCGCGCCTCGATGCTGCGGCCGCTCGGCAGCCGCACGGTGACCACGGTGCCCGGCTTGGCAAGGCGCGCCTCGACCTGCGCCAGGCAGATCGAGCGGCCCAGCGTCGGCGACATCCGGCTGGAGGTGATCCGCCCGGCGATCACGGCCCCGTCCATGATCAGGCTGGCCTCCTCGGGCACCACCGACCCGTCGACCGGCTGCAGCCCGACCAGCCGGGTCCCGCTGCCGTCCTGCCAGGCCAGCTCGGGCTTCCCGACGAAGTCGTCCTTGTCCAGCTTGATCGCCCAGTCCAGCCCGGCGCTGAAGCCCCGGGTCAGCCCGTCGGTGTCCTGGCCGACGATGAAGTGACCCTTCTCCAGCCGCAGGATCCGCTGGGCCTCGACGCCGAACGCGGCCGCGCCCAGGTCCTTGCCGTGCTCCAGCAGCGCCTCCCAGACGTGCAGCCCGTAGCTCGCCGGGACGTGCAGCTCGTAGCTCAGCTCGCCGGTGAAGCCGATCCGCCACAGCACGCTGTCGGCGACTCCGGCGATCGTGCCGGTGCGCACGTTCATGTAGGGGAAGGCCTCGTTGGTCAGGTCCACGCCCTCGGTCAGCCGCTCGAGCAGCTGGCGCGACTTCGGCCCGGCCACGTTGATGCTCGCGTACGCGGTGGTCACCGGGCTGACGTGCACCGTCCACCCCGGGCGCTCGGTCTGCAGCCAGTTCTCCACCCATTCCCAGACCGTCGCCGCGCCGGAGGAGGTGGTGCTCATCAGGTAGTGCTCCTCGCCGAGGCGGCCGGTCACGCCGTCGTCAAGCACCACCCCGTCGTCGGCGCACATCACGCCGTAGCGGACCCGGCCGACCTCGAGCTTGGACCACTTGTTGACGTAGAGCAGGTTGAGCAGCTTCGGGATGTCGGGCCCGTGCAGGTCCAGCTTGCCGATCGGGGTGACGTCGATGATGCCGACGCATCCGCGGACGTTGCGCGCCTCGGCCTGCGCGTCGCCGTACCGGTCCGGCCTGATCCAGGCGCCCGCGATCAGCGGCACGGCCCCGTGGGCCTCGTGCCAGGGCTGCATCGGCGAGTAGCGCACCGGCTCGAAGGCCGGCCCGGCCAGGGCGCCGAGCGTGACCGGCGCGTACGGCGGGCGCCAGGTCGTCGTGCCGGTGTCGGCGATCGAGCGGCCGGTGGCGCGGGCCACGACCGCCACGGTGTTGACGGTCTCCAGCTTGCCCTGCAGCGGCCCCATGGTCGCGGTCGTGAACCGCTTGGCCAGCTCGGCCGAGTCGAACCCCTCGGCCACGGCGGACTCCAGGTCCTTGGACGACACGTCCTCGCTGAAGTCCACGAACCCGTGCGTCCGCCCGATGAACAGCTCCGGGTGCGCGTCGACCGGCAGCTGGGGGATAGGGATAGGCCCCCGGTCCTCCTCAGCAGCCTCAGCAGCCTCAGCCGCCCCGCCAGCCACGCTCGATACGGCCTCGGTCGCCGCCGCAGCGGATGGATGTACCGCTGGGCTCGCTATAACGAGTTCATCGGTACATCCATGAGTCGCCGCGTTGGCGGCGTCGGCGGTCGGGGTGGCCTGGACACGGGCGCGGCGGATCCTCGCGGCGCGGCGAGCGGCCTCCGTCCCGGTGGCCGTCGCGTGGCCGGCCAGTTCCTCCAGGCTCCCGTCGCCCGCGAGGCCGCCGGTGACCAGCACGTCCTCGGGCAGCTGCGCGAAGTCGGGCAGGAACCGGGCCGCCCGCTCGCTGTACACCGGGCGGTTGCCCGCCATGTTGAGCAGCGAGGTCGGCGCGGTCCAGCCGACCGCGGTGACCAGCAGGTCGCAGCCCACCCTGGTGCCGTCGGCGAACTCGACCGCCCGCACCCCGCCGCGCCCCCGCACCGCGCGGACGTCGCCGCCGAGCCGGGCGTCCTCGACCCGGGCGACCTC
>DASYXX010000926.1:0-1918 GCA_035934395.1 Streptosporangiaceae bacterium | reverse complement strand
TCGCCGTCCTGCATCCGGCCGGCGTCGAGCAGATTATGCCAGGTGGCGAGCAGCACCTGCCCGGGCACGGTGGTGAACGTGCTGGCCGGCGCGGTGCTGCCTGAGGACATGCCGGGTCCCAGGGTCGCCGAGCCGCCCGCGGCGCGGGCCGAGGTCGCGCGGGCCTGGGGCGTGGCGTCGCTGCCCGCCGAGCCGGGCCGGGACACCTCGCACATCCTGGCCGCGGCGGCCGCCGGGGACATCGGCGCGCTGGTCATCGCCGGCGTGGACCCCGGCGACCTGCCCGATCCGGCGGCGGCGCTCGAGGCCCTGGCGGCAACCCGGTTCCTGGTCAGCCTGGAGCTGCGGACGAGCGCGGTGACCGATCGCGCGGACGTGGTGCTGCCGGTCGCGGCCGCCGCGGAGAAGGCGGGCACGTTCGTGAACTGGGAGGGCCGGCCGGGCTCGTTCGGCCCCGCCCTGGCCGTCCCCGAGATCCGGACCGACCTGCAGGTGCTCGGCATGATCGCCGATCAGATGGACGTGCACCTCGGCCTCCCCGACGCCGGCGCGGCGCGGCGGGAATTGACCGCGCTGGTGCCAGCCCTGGTGTCCGGCAGCTCGGCCAGCGCCGTGGGCGGCTCGGCGACCCTGGGACCCGGCATGTCCTCCGGAAGCACCGCGCCGGCCGGCACGTTCACCACCGTGCCCGGGCAGGTGCTGCTGGCCACCTGGCATAATCTGCTCGACGCCGGCCGGATGCAGGACGGCGAGCCCAATCTGGCGGGCACCGCGCGCGCCGCCGTCGCCAGGATGTCCGCGGCGACCGCGGCTGAGGTCGGCGTCGGCGACGGCGGTAAGGTCACTGTGGCCACCGAGCGCGGGGCCATCACCGTGCCCGCCGAGATCGCGGACATGCCGGACCGGGTGGTCTGGCTGCCCACGAACTCGGCAGGCTGCGCGGTTCGCGCCGGGCTCGGTGCCGGCCACGGAAGCCTGGTCACACTGAGGAGCCCCGATTGACATCCCTGGCCGCCCTTGCGGGGGGGATAGGGGGGTCGTCCCCCCTGGCCGCCGCAGCCGCGGGTGATCCCACGCTGGCCGACTTCGGGCACGACACGTGGTGGCTGGTCGTCATCAAGGTCCTGTTCGTGTTCCTGTTCCTGCTGCTCGGCACGCTGATCGCGATCTGGGCCGAGCGCCGCATTCTCGGGTACATGCAGAACCGGGTCGGGCCGAACCGGGCCGGGCCGTTCGGCCTGCTCCAGACGCTGATGGACGGCATCAAGCTGGCGCTCATGGAGGACATCGTCCCCCGCGGCGTGGACCGGGTCCTGTTCTGGATCGCGCCCGGCATCTCGGTGATCCCCGCGTTCATCAGCATCGCGGTCATCCCGTTCGGGCCCGTCGTGTCGATCTTCGGGGTGCGGACCCCGCTGCAGCTCGCCGACCTGCCGGTGGCTGTGCTGCTCGTGCTCGCGATGAGCTCGATGGGCGTGTACGGGATCGTGCTGGCCGGCTGGTCCGCGTCCTCGCCGTACGCCCTGCTCGGGGGCCTCCGGTCGTCCGCCCAGGTGATCAGCTACGAGATCGCGATGGGCCTGGCGTTCGTGCCGGTGTTCCTCTACGCCGGGTCGCTGTCCACCAGCGCGATCGTCGCCGCGCAGGCGCACGGCAACGAGTTCGGCCCCGGGCTGCACTACCCGTCGTGGTTCGCGGTGCTGCTGCTGCCCTCGTTCCTGATCTACCTGATCACGATGGTCGGGGAGACCAACCGGCTGCCGTTCGACCTGCCCGAGGGCGAGGGCGAGCTGGTGGGCGGCTACCACACCGAGTACTCCTCGCTGAAGTTCGCGATGCTCCAGCTCGCCGAGTACTGCAGCGTGATCACGGTGTCCGCCCTCGCCACCACGCTGTTCCTCGGCGGCTGGGCCGCGCC
>DASYXX010000874.1:0-3342 GCA_035934395.1 Streptosporangiaceae bacterium | reverse complement strand
TGAAGATGCGGGAGAATCCCGATGGTGCAGCCGATTGTCCTGGCCGAGGTTCGCCGGCTATCACTCTCGACGCCCCCCGGCGGGCTCCGGGCCAGGTGGCTGGATTGTCGGCACGACCTCCACCATCTGCGCGCCGCAGTCCGGGCAAGGCGGAAGGTCGCCGTACGGGGCGCCGGGGGCGGGCTCATACCCGAGTGATTCGAGCTGGCCAAGGCAGTCGCCGCACAGCCGGTGCTCCGGCGGGATGCCGGTGAACCTCGCGCCACAGCTGGGACAGGTCCACGACTCGCTGATCGCGTTCATGATCTGGTCTCCCCCTCGACCGGCCGGGGACTTGGAGCCCCGACCTGTGCCCGGCCCAGCACGATCGCGCTGACGGTCATCCGCTCATAGAAGCGGCCGCCTTAGCAGCATCTGATTCACCACGGGCCCGGCGAATCGGCCACAGCGCTGCCTGATCGTCAGAGCCCTTGGTCCGCGACCGCGGTATCGGCGCTGCCCGCCGAAATGATGGCCTGCAAGATCTGCTGGCACATTGCCGCTGGGCTCGCCATTTCGCCCGGACCGGGCGTGAGCTTGACGGAATTGCAGGCCGAGGGTGGGCTGAGCTTTTCTTCCACGTTAGAACCGAACGGCCCAGTTATCCAGGGACCTGAGTCCCGCAGCGTGGGCGCGGTCGCGGAACTGCTGACGCCCGGGCGGCGAGGCCAGGCCCTTTGCCCGAATGGCGATGGCTCGATCCAGCGCCGGGCCGGAGGGGCGACCGTCTTCGGTGGCGGGTTCAGGCTGGCGCGCCGGTAACTGGCCGCGAGCTCGCCACCGGGCTGGTTGTCGTGCCGGGATGGCGGAATCCCGTCCTGCTGGCGAGCAGGCGCTGGTAGGCGCCGAGGTACATGGCGGCTGCGGCGCTGGAGGTGAACTGTCGTGCATACGCCCGGCCCGGGCCGGGATCGGGCCGCTCGCCAGCCAGGACCCGGGACAGCGCTACGGCAAGGGCGGGCGGGTCGTCGGGGGGGACGAGGACGCCGCGGCCGTCGCCCAGGGTGCGCGCCAGGCCATCGACCGCCGTTCCGATGACCGGGACGCCGAGGCCGAGCGCCACGACGGCGCTTTGCGACCAGGACTCCTCCCGCGAGGGCACGACGTGCACGCTGGCCCCGGAGACGTAGCGGGCCGGGTGGTAGGACCAGCCCGGAAGGCGCACCACGCCCTTCAGCCCGCGAGCCCGGATGAGCTCGGTCAGCGCCTGGCGCATGGGGCCGTCGCCGACCAGGTACGCCGGCGGGGACGCGTCGAGCAGGGCGAGCGCCTCGACGAGCACGTCGGGCGCCTTGTCGTCGCGGAACCGGCCGGTGAAGGTTATCCGCGGCCAGGCAAGCCCCGGATAAGGCCGGGCGGACAGGCCCTCCACCGACGAGCGCCCTTCGCGCAGCCGGCCGCCCAGGCCCAGCCCGGCCGCCCAGGCGCCGGCCGCGGGCCCGTGGGTGAACAGCAGGTCAACCCGGCGCGCCGCCCTCTGGGCCTGCGCCGTGTAGTCGCGGCCGGGCCAGCACATCTGGTTGTGCTCGCTGGCCACCAGCGGCACGTGCGGCGGCGCCGCCCGCGCCGCCGCCCACCACGCTCCCACCATGTGCGCGTGGACCAGATCCGCGGGGACCAGCCGGGGGCCAAGCCAGCCGGCAAACGCGGGCTCAGGCGTCCACTGCAGGCTACGCGGGCCCGGCAGCTCGCTCACCCGGAACACGCCAGCCGGAAACCCGTAGCGGGCCGCCAGCGCCATCCCCGCTGGCGTCGCGTCACCGGCCAGTAACGTGGTCGCGACGCCGCGCCGGCGCAGCGCCGCCGACAGCCGCAGGGCCGACAGCTGGCCCCCGCCGGTTTCCAGCACGCCCAGCACCCGGACCACCCTCATCGGACCGTCCATCCCGGCGCAGTCACCCCGTTCCCGCACCCGGGCAAAGCACTGCCTGCGCCGCGGTGGGCAGCCAGGATAACGCCAGGGGCCTACCACCCGGTAGTGGCCGCATGCTAGAAACACCCTCGCCCAGCGCCTCGGGCATCACCCCGGAGCCTGATGATGGGTGCCAGCCCGGCCCGGCCTTTGGTGGCTCCCGCCGTCTGGGCACTGAACAAAACCTGGGCTGTCTGAATGTTGAGGTTGGACAGGTGGTGGGGAGGATCGACTGCCTCCCGGCTTAATCGGTCGGGCCTGCGTGGCCTTGAACCACGGACCTCTTCCTTATCAGGGAAGCCCGGACCCCAAGGTCAGGCCACTCACTAGTCCGCTGAGCTGCGAACTTATCTCTCATTACACCCCAGCACCCCGCATCGCAATTCGCGTTCTTGACGCACACCTGACGCACGCGCTCGGCGCGGTCGCGTCCTTTCCGCATGCCCGCAGCAAGATCAGCACCGCATAGAACAGGCAGATCATCACGTCACACTGAGTATCTGAATAACTACGATTCGTGAATACGCATCGCGGCGCCGGCCCGGCCACGACTAACCACGGTCCCTGCCCTCGGGCCGTACCTCGGCCGTGCTGCCGCGATGTACCGCGCCGCGGCGTCCTCGCGAGCATTCCCGGCGCAGACCGCGCAACACCCGGCGGCGTGTGCACCGCGTCAGGGTCCCGGGCGTCTATAAGACGCCGCCCTCCGGAGGGGGACCGCATGCGGACAAACGCGAAGATGTCATCTGGCCCTGAGCCGGTGCGGCAGCACGGCTCAGCGGGCAGGCACGCGAAGGCCAGCGGCCGCCTGAGCCGGACCGCCTTCCCCGGCGATCGCGCGGCGGGGCGGAATCGCGAAGTGACCTTGCGGGAGGGACTTAGACATGCACGTTCGGTTCATGGCTCGACCGGTGGCTGCCGTGGCGGCAGCGCTGGCGGCGATCGCAGTGCCTCTGATGATGGCTCAGGGGGTGAGCGCAGGCCCCGTCCCGCCGTCGGATTTCACCTGCGGGGTTACCGTCTTCACCGCCTGCAACCAGACCGCTCATTTCAGCACGCCGTCCGGCACCTCGGCGCCAGAGGTCGGAGCTCCCAGCCCGCAAGCGACCGGCTGCCCGGCGTTTGTGGCCGTCGACGCGCCGGTGATCCAGGGCACCGGTAACGGCGTCGAGCATTCCATCATCAACAACGCCGGGGACGGCTGGTTTACCTCGACGTTCACCGGGACGGTGACGGTCGTGGCGTGGACGGTGGACAGCTCGGGCAACCTGGTCGCCCCTGATCCCGCCGTGCCGCCATTCACCGGGCAGCTGACTCAGTGGTTCGGGGGCAGCTTCAACCACAGCAACTTCGTCGTTCATGACACGATCAACTTCTCGGGCACCGCAGCC
>DASYXX010000838.1:0-22354 GCA_035934395.1 Streptosporangiaceae bacterium | reverse complement strand
AGCGCGGCGCCCTTCACCAAGGCCTGGCCCGCACCGGGCATCTACTACCAGCTCTTCCCCAACAAGCTGCTCGAGTACGTGCTGGCCCCGGCCACCGTGATCGTGGCGCTGATCGCGATCGGGGTGACCGCCGCCCGGCCGCGGCGGGACCCGGCCTGGCGCGACGCCCTCGCTCCCGCCGGATCGGCCGCGGCCGCGGCCCTCCTGCTCTCGGTGCCGGGCATGGCCACGCTCCTGAAGGTGACGCTGCCGCTCGGCTCGCTGTTCACGGCGGTGTGCATCCTGGCCGCGGGAGCGACGTGGTTCGCGGGGGTGCAGGTCAGCCAGCTCCGGCTCTACGTCCTGCGGCAGGAACCCGGCGGCGAGGCGGTCGACCGCTGGGAACCCCGCCGGTCCTGGGCCGAAGCGCCCGGCGCGACCGGGGACTTCGACCCGGCCGCCGCCGACGACGAGTTCGGAATCTACCGCGGCGACGGCGGCGCCCACCGTCAGCGCGACGACGACCTGGATTACCGCGATCCAGGCGGCTTCGGCGAGCAGCAGGCCACGCGCGACGGATTCGGCGACGACGCGTACGAGGGCTTGTACCGGGACGAGGCGCGATACGGGGACGAGGCGCGATACCCGGACGAGGCGCGGTACCACGACGACGCCCGCTACCAGGACGAGGGTGGGTACCCGCAGCACTCGGGCTACGCGCAGGATGAGGGGTACGCGCAGGACCAGCGATATCCGGACGAGGCGGGGTACCCGCAGGAGGCTGGCTATCAGCAGGCCGCGGGTTATCCCGAGGAGGGCGGTTATCCGCCCCCCGGCGGCCCGGCCGCGGCCAAAAATGAGCCCGCGCAGCTTTTCGGCCAGATCGCGATCTACACGCTGCTGGAGGAACGGGTCGACGATTTCGACCGGCTGACCAAGGAAGTGGTCAGAGAGGTCCGGGGCCAGGAGCCCGACACGCTCGTCTACATCGTGCACGCGGTGCCGTCGGCGCCGATGCAGCGCATCCTCTACGAGGTCTACCGAGACCGGGCTGCGTACGAGGCGCACAAGCGGCAGCCGTACGCGATCGCGTTCGAGGCCGACCGGCGGCCCTACGTGCTGGCCACCAACATCATCGAGCTGGGCCTGCAGCAGGCCAAGGTCTCGCCGCTGCCTTCGGTGTCCGACCTGCTCGCCGACACCGGTTTCGACCTGCTCGCGGACACTGGGTTCGGCCAGCCCGGCTATGGCCCGCGGTCGGCCGTCGGCCCGCCGGGCAGCACCACGGTGGGCGGCGCGATGCCAGGGGGCAGGGGAGCGGCCGGCGGTGGAACCACGGGCGGGTGGGCGGCCGACGGCGGGCCGGGATCGCGGCGGCGGCCATGAGTTCCACTCACACGATCACGCTGCTGACGCGGCCGGGATGCCACCTGTGCGACGAAGCGCGCGCCGTGATCGAGCGGGTAGCCGCGGAGCTGGGAGTTTCCTGGCAGGAACGGGACATCACGGGCTCGGCCGAGGATCTCAGGACCTATTCCGACATGATCCCGGTCACGCTGATCGACGGGGTGCAGCACGATTTCTGGCGGGTCAGCGAACGGCGGCTGCGCGCCGCGCTGACCGCCCCGCAGCGGACCCAGCCCCCCGCCCGGGGGTGACTGTGTTGCCTGCGCTCGCCTCCGGGCGCCCTTTAGGCCTCCGGCTCGCTCACGGATGGCCAGGCGAGGGTAAAGCGCCGGTCAGGGCGTCGGCCGTGTGGGCCGCTTAACTTTGTGCAAACGTTCACAAGGGCGTACCGTTACCAGTAAGCCAGCAGGCGGGCATCCCGGGCCCGCGTTGGGCGCGTCGATCCCCCAGGAGCGCCGGCGGATGTCTCGCAGTGTTACGACAGAGAACGGCCACCACGGCATCCCGGAGGCGACGGTCAACCGCCTTCCGGTCTACCTGCGAGCCCTGTACGCGCTGGCGGACCGCGGCATAGCGACCGTCTCGAGCGAGGAGCTCGCGGCCGCGGCCGGGGTGAACTCCGCCAAGCTGCGCAAGGACCTCTCGCACCTGGGCTCCTACGGAACCCGGGGGGTCGGCTATGACGTGGAGTACCTGGTGTACCAGGTCTCCCGGGAGCTCGGGCTCACCCAGGACTGGCCCGTGATCATCGTCGGCGCGGGCAACCTCGGCCACGCCCTCGCCAACTACGGCGGCTTCGCCTCGCGCGGGTTCCGGGTCGCGGCGATATTCGACGCTGACCCGCTGGTCGTGGGCACCGAGATCGCCGGCCAGGTGGTCAGGCACGCCGACGAGATCGAGTCCGTGATCGCCCGGCATGGCGTGTCGATCGGGGTGATCGCCACGCCGGCGGCGGCCGCGCAGGGGGTCTGCGAACGCCTCGTCGCCGCGGGCATCACCAGCATTCTTAACTTCGCGCCCACCGTGCTCAACGTGCCTTCGGGCGTCGATGTGCGTAAGGTCGACCTGTCGATCGAGTTGCAGATCCTGGCCTTCCACGCTCAGCGCCGGGCCGTCGTCCGGGTGGCCGGCCGCGGGGAGCGTGGTTGGGGCGCTGCCGCCGGGAATATCAGCGGCGGGGATGGCCGGCGGCCAGGCGGACAGCGGTCTGTCGGCACGGGGGGCATGCCGGTGGACGCGGAGACCGAGGCGGAGGTGCAGGCGGTGGCGCAGTGAGCGGCGGCGCCTCACGGCACCGCGCCGGATCGCGGGGGAAACTGTGAGCGGGCAGGCGGGCCGGAAGCGAGCGGGAGAGCGCGCATGAGCGTGCTCGTGGTGGGCCTCAACCACAAGAGCGCGCCGGTGGCGACGCTCGAGCGGGCGGTCGTGACCGGGGACACCCTCGGCAAGCTGCTGCGCGACGTGTTCCACGCCAGCGACGTGTCGGGATCTCTCGTGGTGAGCACGTGCAACCGCGTCGAGGTCTACGCCGAGGTGGAGAAGTTCCACGGCGGGCTGTCGGCGATCTGCGAGCTGCTGGCGCGGCACGCCGGGATCCCGCTGCCCGAGCTCACGCCGCACCTGTACGTGCACTACGAGGACCGCGCGGTCCAGCACCTGCTCTCGGTGGCCTGCGGGCTCGACTCGATGGTGATCGGCGAGAGCCAGATACTCGGCCAGGTGCGCCAGGCCCTCCGCCTGGCCCGCGAGCAGGGCACGCTCGGCCGGGTCCTGTCCGACCTGGGTTCGCTGGCGCTGCGGGCCGGCAAGCGCGCGCACGCCGAGACCGGGATCGACCGTGCGGGCGCGAGCCTGGTCAGCGTCGGGCTGGCGGCCGCGGCCGAGCGGCTGCGCGAGCGGCGGCCGCATGCGGGCCCGGACTCGCCGGGCGCGGACGACGACCAGCACACGCTGGACACGCGGGACACGCAGGACACGCGGGGTGTCACGGCAGCGCTCGCCGGGCTCTCGGTGCTGGTCGTCGGGGCAGGCTCGATGAGCTCGCTGGCCGTGGCCACCGCGACCCGGATGGGAGCCGCCCGCCTCGTGGTGGCCAACCGCTCGGCGGCCCGCGCGGGGCGCGTCGCGGCCTCCGTCTCGCCTTCTGTGCCGACCGCCACGGCCGACCTGTCCCGGCTGCCCGCCGAGATCGCGGCCGCCGACCTGGTGGTCTCCTGCACCGGCGCCCCCGGTCACGTGATCACCACGGACACCGTCGCGGCCGGGCTGGCGTCACGCGAGCCGGCCGCGCGGGCGCTGGTCCTGCTGGATCTGGCGCTGCCGCGCGACGTCGATCCCGCCGCCGGGCAGCTTCCCGGCGTGACCGTGATCGGCCTGGAGGCCGTCGGCGAGGCAGGAAACCACGGCCTGCCAGGCGCCGGGGGGCCAGGCGGCTGGACACCCGGGGCACACGAGGAGGACGTGGCGGCGGTCCGGCGGATCGTGGCCGAGGAGCTCGCGTCACACGTGTCGGCGGACCGGGCGGCGCGGGTCGCGCCGACCGTGGTGGCGCTGCGGACCAAGGCCGCCGAGGTCGTGGACGCCGAGCTGGCCCGGCTGGTCGGCCGGCTGGGGGGCCTGGATGACCGCGCCCGTAGCGAGATTGCCCAGTCCATGCGCCGGATCGCGGATAAGCTGCTGCACGCGCCCACCGTCCGGGTCAAGCAGCTCGCTGGCTCGCCGAGCGGTGACTCCTACGAGGCGGTGCTGCGAGTGCTCTTCGACCTCGACCCCGACGCGGTGCAGGCGGTGACCCGGGCGGACGCCGTCGCGCCGGGCTGGCCGGAGCGGGAGGCGCAGTCATGACGACAACGCCGCTGCGGCTCGGCACCCGCAAGAGCCAGATGGCCATGGTCCAGGCGCAGCACGTCGCGCGTCTGATCACCGAGCGGACCGGGCGCGAGGTGGAGCTGACCGGGATCACCACGTTCGGCGACGTGAGCCGCGCCCAGCTCACTCAGATCGGCGGGACCGGCGTGTTCGTCAGCGGTCTGCGGGCGCGCCTGCTCGACGGCGACATCGACATCGCGGTGCACTCGCTGAAGGACCTGCCCGTGGTGCAGCCGGAGCAGATCGAGCTGGCCGCGGTGCCGGCCAGGGACGACCCGAGGGACGCGCTGGCCGCCCGCGACGGCGCCAAGCTCGCCGACCTGCCGCCGGGCGCGCGGATCGGCACCGGGTCGCCCCGCCGGGCGGCTCAGCTGCTGCTGCTGCGGCCGGACGTGCGGCCCGTCCCGGTCCGCGGCAACGCGGACACCCGGCTCGCGAAGCTCGCGTCCGGGGAGGTCGACGCCGTCGTGCTCGGATACGCGGGCCTGGCCAGGATCGGCCGGCTCGATGCGGCGTCGCAGGTTTTCGACCCCGACGAGATGCTGCCCGCGCCAGGCCAGGGTGCCCTCGCGGTGGAGTGCCGGTCCGGCCGGCCGGATCTCGCGGCCCTGCTGGCCCGCGTGGACGACGCGGCCAGCCGCGCCGCGACCACGGCCGAGCGCAGCCTGCTCGCCGCGCTCCAGGCAGGTTGCAGCGCGCCGGTCGGCGGGTATGCCGCCGGGGCAGGCGAATTGCGGCTGCGCGCTTGCGTCGTCGCGGCCGCCGGGGAGACGGCGCTGCGGGCCAGCGCCGGCGGGCCCGCGGGCGAGGCCGAGCGCCTCGGCCGCGAGGTGGCCGCCGAGCTGCTCAGGCGAGGGGCGGGAATATATACGGCCGTGTCCGCTGGTACAGCGGCACACATCAGTAACGGGGACGATGACCAGTGAACCCACCCGTGACAGACGCTGCGGCGTCCAGGACGCAAGAGCAGCCCACCGGGAAGCAGGCGACCGGCCAGTCAGCCGAGAAGCCAGCCGACGGCCGGGTGGCCTTCGTCGGCGCCGGACCCGGGGACGAGGGCCTGCTGACCGTGCGGGCCGCTGAGCTGCTGGCCCGGGCCGACCTGGTGGTGGCAGGCCCGGAGCTCGAGGCGCGGCTGTCGCGGCTGGTGCGGCCCGAGGCGGCGACCGCGGACGCGGACTCGCTCGCGCAGGACCCGCGGCTGCTGATCAAGGCGGCCAAGGCCGGCCAGCACGTGGTGCGCCTCTTCGGCGGCGACCCGTTCCTGTTCGGTCACGCCACCGCTGAGGTCGCGGCGTGCGCGAAGGCCCACGTGCCGTTCGAGGTCGTGCCGGGCGTGCCGACCGCGACCGCGGTTCCCGCCTACGCGGGCATCCCGCTGACCTCGGATGCCAGCGGCGACGTCCGGGTCATTCACGCCTCGGAGGTGAGCCGGGTGCAGGTCGGCCCGGGCACCCTGGTGATCCTCGGCGCCGAGACCGGGCCCGCCGACCTGGCCAAGATGCTGGTGGCGGCCGGCTGGGCCGACACCACGCCGTTCGCCGTCACCTGGAACGGGACCACCACCGACCAGCACACCGTGGTCTGCACCCTCGGATCGGTCACCGCCGACCTCAAGGCCGCCGGGGTCAGCCTGCTGACCGCCCACGGCCCCGCCGTCGCGGTGGTCGGCGAGGGAGTCGCCGCGCAAGCCGCGCTGTCCTGGTTCGAGACCAAGCCGTTGTTCGGCTGGCGGGTGCTGGTGCCGCGGACGAAAGAGCAGGCGGGGGAGGTCACCGCCCGGCTGCGGGGCTGGGGCGCGGTGCCCGAGCAGGTGCCGACCATCGCCGTGGAGCCGCCCCGGACGCCGCAGCAGATGGAGCGCGCGGTCAAGGGCCTGGTGACCGGCAGGTACCAGTGGATCGCGTTCACGTCCGTGAACGCCGTCCGCGCGGTGCGGGAGAAGTTCGAGGAGTACGGCCTCGACGCGCGCGCGTTCGCGGGCATCAAGGTGGCCGCGGTGGGCGAGTCGACGGCGGCCGCGCTGCGCGAGTTCGGCATCATGCCCGACCTGGTCCCGGAGAAGAAGCAGTCCGCCGAGGGACTGGCCGACGCCTGGCCCGCCTATGACGACGTGCTCGACCCGATCAACCGGGTCCTGCTGCCCCGGGCCGACATCGCGACGGAGAGCCTGCTGGCCAGGCTCACCGACCTCGGCTGGGAGGCCGAGGACGTCACCGCCTACCGGACGGTCCGCGCCGCGCCGCCGCCCGCGCCGATCCGCGAGGCCATCAAGGGCGGCGGATTCGACGCGGTCCTGTTCACCTCGTCCTCCACCGTGCGGAACCTGATCGGGATCGCCGGGAAGCCGCACGCGGTCACGGCCATCGCGGTGATCGGGCCGGAGACGGCGAAGACCGCGGCGGAGTTCGGGCTCCGGGTGGACGTCATGGCGCCCCGGCCATCGGTCACCGCCCTGGTTGACGCGCTGGCCGAGTACGGCGCCGGGCTGCGCGACGCGGCCGTCGCCGCCGGCGAGCCCGTGCGCAGGCCGAGCGAGCGCCGCCGGGGAGCCCGCCGGAGAATACGATGACCGCCGGATTCCCCGTCGCCCGCCCCCGCAGGCTGCGGCGGACCGCCGCGATACGGAGGCTGGTCGCGTCGGCCAGCGTGCGGCCGGGCAACCTGGTGCTGCCGCTGTTCGTCAAGGAGGGAATCCGCGAGCCGCAGCCGGTGGCGTCGATGCCGGGGGTGGTGCAGCACACCAGGGACAGCCTGCGCAAGGCGGCGGCGGAGGCGGTGGCCGCCGGGGTCGGCGGCCTGATCCTGTTCGGCATCCCGGCCGCCAAGGACGCGCGCGGCTCGGCCGCCGACGACAAGGACGGCATCATCCAGGTGGCCCTGCGCGACCTGGACGCCGAGGTCGGCCGCGACACCGTGCTGATCGCCGACCTCTGCCTGTGCGAGTACACCGACCACGGCCACTGCGGCACTCTCACGCCCTCCGCCGACGTGGACAACGACGCGACCCTGGAGAGGTACGCGTCGATCGCGGTGGCCCAGGCGGCGGCGGGTGCCCACGTGGTGGCCCCGAGCGGGATGATGGACGGGCAGGTCGCCGCCATCAGGACCGCGCTGGACCTGGCCGGCTTCGGCGAGGTCGCGATCTGCGCGTACTCGGCCAAGTACGCCTCGGCGTTCTACGGGCCGTTCCGTGACGCCGCCGAGGGCGCGCCGCAGTTCGGCGACCGCGCCTCCTACCAGCAGGACCTGCCGAGCGCGGACGAGGCGCTGCGCGAGGTGCTGCTCGACGTGGACGAGGGCGCGGACATCGTGATGGTGAAGCCCGCGCTCGCCTACCTCGACGTGATCAGCCGGGTGGCCGACGCCGTGCGCCTGCCCGTCGGCGCCTACCAGGTCAGCGGCGAGTACGCGATGGTCGAGGCGGCCGCCGCGAACGGCTGGGTGGACCGCGACCGGGTGATCATGGAGATGCTCACCGCGATCCGCCGGGCCGGCGCCGACATCATCCTGACCTACTGGGCCACCGAGGCCGCGCTCCGCCTGCGCTGAGTCGGCCCGCCCGGGCTCATGCGTGGTGGCGGTGCCTGCTCCGGACGGGAGAGTGCGCCTTGAGGGGAATCAGCGTCCAGATCCTGTAGGCGCTATCACCCGCGTCCGTCCGGAATCCGATGACGGCGGTCAGCCGGTAGCCCCCATACTGAGAGATGTCCTGCGCGATAAGCCGATCCATGGGGTAGGTGTCCCAGAAGGCAAGAACTATAACGGTGAAGTAGCGGTGCCGGATCGCGTCAGCGTAGGCGGGGGCGTTCTGCAGCAATGCGCCAGACTGCGGGTCGGCATAGGCAAACGACCAGGTGTTTGACCATTGTGGCCACTGGACGCCTCGCCGCAGATAATAGGCCTCCACGTCGTAGTCTTCAGCGAGGTACCGGCCGCCTGGCTTCTCCAGCCTGCTAAGCGTGGTGCTAAGTCCCCTGGAATCTGGCCAGTCGCGGTATTGTGCATCTGCCACGATAACTCCCAGCACGGCTGCCAGGACAACGGCCACGGTTCCTGTTCGCAAGATCGCTCTGCTCTTTGCCGGGCCGACGGCTCGCGGAAGCGAGGCAAGCACGTAGCCGCCAGCCGCCGAGGCGAACCACATCCCGTACCCCACGTGCTTGAACAAGCTCGTGAACGTATGCAGCCGAGCCTGCTCGAGCGGTGCGAGGAACACGGCTCCGGTCAGAGCCCACGCCAGGGCCGTGGTGGGCCCGTTGCGCCACGCAAACGAAATGATCAAAGCTCCGACGACAGCCAGGACGGCTACTATGCCCGCCCACCGTGCGCTTGCCATCAGGACGGACAGCACCGGATCCGCGCCATCCGCGCGGCTGAGCGTGGTGAACTTGATCCCCTGAGCGTAGGAGGGCCCGCCGAGACGGTAGGCGCCGGCCAGGATCAGCAGGGTGGTGACGGTCATCCAGGCGCCTGCGGCGAGGCCGGCGCCACGGCCGCGCAGGCGCCACACCGAGAGCAATGCGACAGCGAGTACCACCGGATCGAACAGTATTGACGCGTACTTCGTCGCATTCGCGAGTACGAGGATCGCGGCCGCGGCAGCGATCAGCGCGAACCGCGCGGCGAGGCCGCAGAACGAGGCACGCACCGCGAACCACGTGGCAAGAGCCAGCAGCATGAGCGCCATGGCGTCATAGGTTGCGAATGCGCCCAGGAATTGCACGGAGCCTGCCCCGGCAAACAGCGCGGCCGCAAAGAATGCCGAGGCCTTGCTGGCGAAGAACCGACGCGTCACTCCGTGCAGGAGAGTGGTCGCGACCAGCATGAAGGCCAGGCTCAGGATCCGCGCACCCGCGAGTCCTCCGATGCTGTCAGCGATGGCGCCGATCGGCGGGTAGCTCACCGGGGCGCCGGAAAAGTCCGTGGCGAAGTCGGGAATCCGGGTGTGGTGCAGGAGATGGCTGAGCTCTAGATGCCCCGACCAGAGGTACAGCCCCTCGTCCTGGAACGCCGTGTTGCTCCATACCAGCCGCAGCGACAGCACCGCCTGAACAGCGAGAATGGCGATTAACGGCCACCTGCGCGCGGCCAGCGCGCGCCAGAGCCCGCGCTCGCGGCGCCGGCCGAGGCCCTCCTCTGCGCCACCGCCAGGTCCTGGCACCCCTGGCGGATCGGCCAGGGACAAGAGCATGGACATGGACTCCGACGCGGGCTCCTCGGCGAGCTCGGGCGGCGGGGTCGGCCGCCAGCCAAGCCCGGAGTCCGGGCCGGGCGGGACGTCCTCGGGAGGCACGCGCAAGTGGGCCAAACCTCTCTGGGCTCACGGGTCCGACGGCAGCGTCACCCGGCGCAGGCGCGTCCGGGCCGCGGCAGGTGCACCTTTCCTGAGTCATCATGATCGCGGCTTCGCTCTGGCGCAGCCCCCGAATCGCAAGATTTTCCAGCTCGTGTCGCCTAGGGTTGCGCTGACGCCGGTCCGGGGGCGGGGCTGCTAGTCCAGCCGCCGGCGTTACGGGGTAACGCTCCGGGGGGAGCTGGCGCTTCGTCTCTGTAGAGCCTGGCCGCGCAGCGCGGTCCGGCTTCGTCGCATTCCGTCTAGGAGCGGGCCGTGATACGTGGGGCACCCTGGCAGGTCGACCGCGCGCATCCGGCTTCTCAACGATCTTGGCAGGAAACGCAGGACGTCCCGCCAGGCAGCCTGGCGGCGGATCGGGCCATCCTCAACCGGGAGGCCCGGCGCGCCTATGCCTCGTGCTCGACGATCGCCGGGCCGATCGACTTTTCACCTGACCCCGAGGTCAGATTCCGGCGGGTGGCCTCTGCTGGCCAGCGCCTCGTGCTCACGATCCTCGTCGCCCTGAACGCCCTCGCCGGCCTGGCGTTCATCGGCTGGCTACTGCTGCCCATGCACATCCCGGGGCCCGGCGTCATCGGTCTCGGCGGCTGGCGGCTCGCGGTTGCGCGGACCAGCTTCTGCGTCGTTGTCGCGGTCGAGTCTCTGCGGCTGGTTCAGAACTTCGCGGTCTGGGTGTTCGCGTTCGCAGCCAGGGATCCCATCCCGAAGGCCCCGTGGGCGGGCATGCGGGTGGCCATGCTCACCACCATCGTGCCCGCCAAGGAACCCCTGCACGTGGCGGAGCGAACGCTCCGCGCAATGCGGCAGGTCAGGTACCGGGGCAACGTGGACGTGTGGATTCTCGACGAAGGCGACGACCCCAGAGTCAAGGAAATGGCAGAACGGCTCGGCGTGCTGCACTTTTCCAGGAAGGGGATTCCCGAGTTCAACCGTCCCAGCGGGCGGTTCCGGGCCAAGACCAAGGCCGGCAATCACAACGCATGGCGGTCCCAGTACGAGAAATATTACGACGTCGTCGCCCAGATGGACCCGGATCACGTCCCGCTGCCGTGGTTCCTCGAGCGGACGGTCGGCTACTTCCGCGACCCCGACGTCGCGTTCGTCGTCGCGCCGCAGGTCTACGGGAACATGTACGAGAACTGGGTGGCTCACGGAGCCTCTGTCCAGCAGTACCTGTTCAGCGGGGTGGTCGAGCGGGGAGGCAACGGCCTGGACGCGCCGCTGCTTATCGGCACGAATCATCTCTACCGCCCGCCGGCGTGGCGGGAGATCGGGGGCTACCAGGACTCGATCATCGAGGACCACCTGACCAGCATGCGGGTGCAGGGAACGCTCAACCCCCGCACCGGGAACTACTGGCGCGGCGTGTACACCCCCGATGTGCTGGCCATCGGCGAAGGGCCCGTGACCTGGACCGACTACTTCAACCAGCAGAAGCGATGGGCGTACGGGATCTGGGAAATCCTGCTCAACCGAAAGCTACGCGCGGGCATCCGGCTGCGGCGCCGCCAGCGACTGCTCTACGGGCTGGTGCAGTTCTATTATCCGAGCGTCGCGGCGACCACGCTCCTCGGCACCACCGCGACCGCCGTCTACCTGCTGCTCGGGATCACGTCCATGCGGCTCAACGGCGCTGTGTGGCTGGCGTTGTGGTCGACGAGCATGGTGAGCTGGCTCGTGCTCTGGCTGTGGCTGCGCCGATTCAACCTGGCCGACCATGAGCGACGCGAGCTAGGCCTGTCCGGCATGCTGCTGGCCCTGTTCGCAGCGCCGGTCTACGTCTCGGCCGGGATCCAGGCGCTGCTGCGCAGGCCGCTGGCCTACGCGGTCACGGCGAAGGGAAGCCTCCGCAGCTCCGACTCGCTTCGGACGTTCCGGCTGCACCTGCTCTGGGCGGCCGCGGCCCTGGGCCTTGTCGCAGCCAGCTTCCGCTTCCATCACGACTACATCGCGCTACGGGCGTGGGCCCTGCTCGCGGCGATCGCCGGCGCCGGGCCGCCGCTGGCCGCCGTCATAAGCCGCTTCACACACCGCGGCGGCAGGCGAGGCCAGCAAGCCAGGCTTCGCTGGATGCCCTATGACATGACTGGGGGGCCCTATAAGATCGCGGGCCCCAGAGAACCGGCGCAGTTCCCGTGAGGGTCACGATCCCCAGGGTGATCGCCGGCACGTTCGGCATGGCACTGGCCGGCTACGTCTTTGTGGTCGCACCGGGCTTGCCCGGATCTATCGGCAGCAACGTCGCCGGAATCGCAGGGCACGGCCCCGCCCGCACATCACGGCCCCCGGGTCGCGGGCACAGTGTGGCCACGCCGTTCCCGCCGCGGGGCAAGCAATTCATCGGCGTCATGACCACCGGCGGCCCCTATGACTTTACCGATCTCGACAACTTCACCGCGGCGGTCAAGCATAAGCCCGAGGTTTACGAGTTCTCGCAGGGCTGGGCGTTAAACCAGTTCAACCGCGGTGTTATAGAGGGCGTGGCCAGTCGCGGCATGCTCCCGATGATCTCATGGGAGCCGTGGAACTACCGGGGCGAGTCCCGTATTGACTCGTTGCGGGGCTACCAGCCAGCCTACCGGCTCTCGAACATTATCGACGGTCGTTACGATAAGTACATAACGTCGTGGGCCGAAGGGGTGAAGGGCCTGGGGTTCACCATCGCCGTACGCTTCGCGCACGAGATGAACGGGTACTGGTACCCGTGGTGCGTGCTCGCGAACGGAAACACGATAGGCCAGTACGTCGAGGCGTGGCGCCACGTGCACGACATTTTCAGGAAGGTTGGCGCCACGAACGTCATCTGGGTATGGTCGCCGAACGTCGTCTGGAACGGTTCCGTCGACCTCGCCAAGCTGTACCCGGGTAACGCGTACGTCAACTGGATTGGCCTATCCGGGTACTATGGCACGCCCGGCATGGTCAGCTACGAGGACTTCGACACCATCTTTGACCGCACCATCGCCGAGCTGCGGACGTTCACCCGCAAGCCCCTGGTGATCACGGAAACCGGAGCCACGAACACCAGCGGGCTGATGGCACGGTACATCATCCAGATGTTCCGTGAGCTACCCGCCCATACCAACATCATCGGCGTTATCTGGTACGAAAGCTTTAACGTGCTGGACTGGAGGGTCAGCGATCACCCGGCGGCCGCGGCAGCGTTCGCGTCCGGGTTCGCGAAACACCGGTATCAGATGTCCTGGCGACCGGGAATGGTGCCGCTCCTGACGGTCAGCCGCAGCCCGCGATCCGGCGGCCGCGCGGCGGGCCGCCGATAGCCTCGGCCGACGTTCGCGTTCGTCATGCGCCGGCCACGCCGCGCAGGTCGCGTAGTCTGGAATCGAGCCGGGCTGTCCGGGCAGGGCAGGCACCGGCAGCAGGACGCCCCGATCTGCGCGGCGGTTTACTGTTCCACGGTCACTTTGCAATCTCTGTTATGCATCACCTGTATCTCGGGCGGGGGGTGACCGTCACAGCGCAGAGCCGGCCGTGCATTATCGGTGGATACGCGTTGGGGGCCAGGCTGGAGTGGAGCCGATGGTAGAGGCGGTACTGCGCCGGGGCCGGCGCAGAGCCGTCGAGCGGATGGCGGTCGCCGCGGCGGAATATGCCGCGCTGGGCTGGCCGGTATGCCCGGGCGCGTACCCGCCGGACCGCCCGCATCACGGCGAGGCGCCGCGGGCCTGCTCGTGTGACCGGATCGGCTGCCCCGCTCCCGGGGCCCATCCGATGTCCCCCGCCTGGCAGGTCCAGGCGACCGCGGACCCCGGCCTGGTGGAAACGTGGTGGACGGCCAGGCCACGGGCCAACCTCATCCTGGTCACCGGCCGGACGTTCGACGTCCTGGACGTGCCGGCCGCCGCGGGAACCGCGGCACTGGCCATGATGGACCGGTCAGCGGTCCGGCCCGGACCCGTCGCGATCAGCGCGGGAAACCGGGCCCTTTTCTTTGTGGCGACCCGGGGCACGCCGGCCGACGAGGACGAATGGTGGTCCTGCCACCTAGACTGCGAGCCGGAAGTGGACTTCCAGGTAGCCGGGCTGCGCTGGCACTGCAGGGACAGCTACGTGCTCGCGCCGCCGTCCCGGGACGGCAACGCGCTCAAGGCGCACTGGCTGCGCCCGCCGGAGGGCCGGTCGCTCCCCGACGGGCTGCGGCTGCTCGGCTTCCTGGCCGACGCCTGTGAGGAGCTGGCCTGATGACGCGGTCCGACGAGCTGTTCGCCCGCGCGTGCGCCGTGACGCCCGGCGGGGTGAACTCGCCGGTGCGCGCGTTCGGCGCGGTGGGCGGCACGCCCGTGGTCATGGCGTCCGGGCGCGGCGCCTACCTGACCGACGTGGACGGGCGCGAGTACGTCGACCTGGTCTGCTCCTGGGGGCCGATGATCCTCGGGCACGCGCATCCTGATGTGATCGCGGCCGCGGCACAGGCACTTGCGTGCGGCACATCCTTCGGGACCATCACGCCCGGCGAGGTGGAGCTGGCCGAGGAGATGGCCGCGCGCGCCCCCGTGGACAGGGTCCGCCTGGTCAGCTCGGGCACCGAGGCGACAATGTCCGCGGTGCGGCTGGCCCGGGGGTTCACCGGGCGCCGGATCGTGGTCAAGTTCGCGGGGTGCTACCACGGCCACGTGGACGCGCTGCTGGCCGCGGCCGGGTCCGGCGTGGCCACGTTCGCGCTGCCCGACTCGCCCGGGGTGACCGGCGCGTCGGCCGCCGACACCATCGTGCTGCCCTACAACGACGCCGAGGCGGTCCGCCAGGCCTTCAGCGAACAGCCCGGCCAGATCGCCGCCGTGATCACCGAGGCCTGCCCGGCGAACATGGGAGTCGTCCCGCCCGCCGGAGGCTTCAACGAGCTGCTGGCCGCGCTCTGCCGCGAGCACGGGACGCTGCTGATCATGGATGAGGTGCTGACCGGGTTCCGGGTGACCCGCTCCGGCTGGTACGGGCGCGAGGGCGTGCCCGGTGACCTGATGACGTTCGGCAAGGTGATGGGCGGCGGGCTGCCCGTGGCCGCGTTCGGCGGGCGGGCCGAGATCATGGACCGGCTGGCTCCGGCCGGGCCGGTGTACCAGGCGGGCACGCTGTCCGGCAACCCGCTGGCCACCGCCGCGGGGCTGGCCACGCTCCGGGCCTGCACGCGCGAGGTCTACGCGCGGGTCGACGAGGCCGCCGCGACCGTGGCCAAGCTGGCGGCCGACGCGCTGACCGCGGCGGGGGTGCCGTTCCGGCTGCAGGAGGCGGGCAGCCTGTTCTCGGTGTTCCTCGGCGTCAGCGGCCCGGTGCGGGACTTCGGCGAGGCCCGGGGCCAGTCCTCCGCGGCGTACGCCGCGTTCTTTCACGCCATGCTGGACCGCGGCGTTTACCTGCCGCCGTCACCGTTCGAGGCGTGGTTCCTGTCCGCGGCGCACGACGACGCGGCCATCGGGCGGATCGCCGACGCCCTTCCCGCCGCGGCGATCGCCGCGGCCGGCGCGCTGAGCTGAACGCACGGGGCTGAACGCACGGGGCTGAGCCCGAGGGAAAAGAAAGCCGAGGCCACTCGCGCTAGCTGACCCGCCCGGCGCTTTCCGTTATGGAAGATATTGGTGTCTGCGTCCGGGGCATCCGGTTTGCGGTGTCAGGATGGCGGTGTGGCGCCGGGCGGCGGGCCCGGGGGACGCAGTGGAGGAGCCGTCATGGCCTTGCGCAATGTGATCAGCACCCTCAACCAGGACGGCACCGAGATCATGGGGCCGGGCATCCTGATGTACCACTATCCGCACAACGACATCATGAACGGCAGCCTGCTGACGGTCGAGAACAACCATTTCTGCGTGCTGAAATCGCGTGGCGCGGTGCTCGAGGTCTACGAGACCGGCCAGTACCCGGTGCAGACGCCGCAGCGGCCGCTGCTGGGGAGCATCCAGCAGAGCTTCTACGGCGGCCAGTCCCCGTGGCAGTACGAGGCGCTGTTCGTCTCGCGGGCCAAGAGCGTGGCCAAGGCCCAGGGCCTGGCGCTGTCGCGGGAACTGGCCGAGCTCGTCTACGACGTCGACTACTACGTGCACGTCGACACCAGGGAGGACGCGGTCAAGCTGGTGACCCACATGCCGTACGCGGGCCACGTGCTGACCGCGGACGCGGTCAACACCTACGCCGGCCCGGTCGTGGAGCAGTCGGTCAACCAGCTGGTCCAGGTGACGCCGCTGGAGCAGGTGAACGAGAAGATCCACGAGATCACCGAGCTGGTCCGCGGGCACCTGGAGGACTTCCTGTCCATCTACGGGATCATGCTCAACGACGTGAAGGTCCTGATCAGGCCCCGGGATGAGCGGATGCGCGAGCTGATCTCGCTGCGCGCGTTCGGGCTGTCCGAGCACGAGGCCGTGCGCTACTACGTGGCCATGAAGATGGCGGAGCACGGGCTGCTGTCCGCGCCGAACATGGCGTGCGGCGAGCCGTTCAACATCGGGATCACCGCGGTGCAGGCGGGACTGCCGGGCGTGCCCGGCGTCACCGACGCGAGCGGTCCGTCGGGGGTCGGGGTCCACGCGGCGCACGCCCGGGCCTGACCCGATGGCCGACAGCGTCACCGCCCGGCTGCGCGGGCTGCTCGCCACGGACGTCTACAGCGAGAAGGGGCGGCTGCGCGCCGACGACCTGCTGGTCCGCGAGCGCGTCGGCCGCGGCCTCGGCGAGGCCACGGCCCGGATCCGGGACCTGATCAGCGCGTGGCGGGCGGAGCGGGTCCCGCCCTCCACGCGCGAGCAGCCGTTCCCGCCGCCCGAGGTCATGGAGCCGATCCGCCGGGCCGAGCGGCTGGTCCGCGCGATCGACGAGGCCGCGGTCGCGGTGCGCGGCCTGCCGCTGCTCAACCAGGACAAGGTCTGGAACCGGGTGCGTCGCGTCGGGCTCGACGAGCTGATGCAGTTCGACTGGACCCTGGTCGGCGAGGCAGATGCGCTGTCCGGCGACCTCGGCCGCACGCCGGTCCTCGACGAGATCGACGTGACCGCGCACGACACGCGACTGCGGACGATCCGCGAGGTGATCGCCGAACGGCGGCGCTACCTCGAGATCCTTGCCTAAGATCTTTTTCCGTAACGCAACCGGGGAACCGGTCCGCCGACGGCGCGCCTGGCCGGGGCGGGCCAACCTGGGCCAAGCCGCGTGCCGATAGGCTGGGCGATCTATGACTGAGAATGCCGGGACCACCGTTGTGCACCTGGTGCGCCACGGCGAGGTGGAGAACCCGCGACGCGTGCTCTACGGGCGGCTTCCCGGGTTCCACCTGTCGGCCGAAGGCCGGGTGATGGCCAAGGCGGCGGCCGACTTCCTGGCCGGCCGGGACGTGACCGTGCTGCGGTCATCGCCGCTGGAGCGGGCGCTGGAGACGGCCGAGCCGCTGGCCGCGGAGTTCGGCCTCGAGGTGGTCGTCGACGAGCGGCTGATCGAGCCGTGGAACCACTTCGAGGGCATGACCTTCGGCGTCGGGGACGGCTCGCTGCGGCGTCCCCGTCACTGGCTGTACCTGCGCAACCCGTTCCGGCCGTCCTGGGGCGAGCCGTACGCCGAGGTCGTCGCCAGGATGCACGCCGCGATGTCCGACGCCGAGCGCGCGGCGCGCGGGCACGAGGCGGTCCTGGTCAGCCACCAGCTGCCGGTCTGGATCGCCCGGCGCGGCTTCGAGGGGCGCAGGCTCTGGCATGACCCGCGCCGTCGCGAGGCCGCCCTGGCCAGCGTGACCAGCTTCACCTACCGCGCGGGCACGATCGTGGCGGTGAGCTACGCGGAGCCCGCGGGCGCCGGGCGGGGCCAGGTCGCCGGGGCGTGAGCGCCGGGCGCCCGGGCCCCCGGGCTGCCCTGGCATGACCGACGTTACTGCCGGAACGCCGGCCCACTTCCCGCCCGCCCGACGCGATCCGGCACAATAGGCCGGGATACTACTGCGTGTAGGAGACCGTCCGAGTGTTCCGGCCGTCAGGTTCCGCGCGCCGCGCCGCCGTCGGCGCGGCGCTGGCCCCCGTGGTGCTGAGCGTCGCCGTGGTGCTTGGCGTCGCGGCCTGCGGCGGCGGAGCGACCGCGCAGCAGACCGCGGAGGGCAACGGGAGCAGCTTCGTGTCCGGCACCTACGGCACCACCGTGTTCCGGCCGGGGGGGCGTCCCGTCGCCCCGCAGGTGACCGGGACCACGCTGACCGGCACCAGGTTCCTGCTCTCCGCCGACCGGGGCGCCGTGGTGGTGCTGAACTTCTGGGGCTCCTGGTGCTCGCCGTGCCGCGAGGAGGCGCCCGCGCTCGGCGCGCTCGCCCGGCACTTCTCCGGCGCCGATGTGCGCTTCGTCGGCGTGGACATCAGGGACGACACCGCGAGCGCCGAGGCGTTCATGCGCACGTTCCGGATCGGTTACCCGAGCCTGAGCGACCCGGCCGACGCGATCGCCCTCGACTTCAGCGGGACCGTCCCGCCGGCGGGCATCCCGACCACGCTCGTGATCGACCGGAGCGGGCGGATCGCCGCCCGCATCGTCGGCACGGTGTCCTACAACGGCCTCGAGGCGCTCATCGCGTCTGTGGAGCGCGCGTGACCGGGCTGCGGATACCCCCCGAGGCCGGGCCGGAGCAGGCGCGGGCGGGCGGGGAGTGGACTGCGGAGTTCGCGGACGCGGCCGACCCGCAGGCGCAGGCCAGCGCCAGGCCGGCCGGGCGGTTCGGCGTGGCGGGCTGGCTGCGCTGGGGGTGGCGGCAGCTCACCTCGATGCGCACCGCGCTGATCCTGCTGTTCCTGCTGGCCGTCGGCAGCGTGCCGGGGTCGCTGCTGCCGCAGGAGGGGTCCAACCCCGAGGCGGTGGCGCAGTATTACGCCGCGCATCCCAGGCTGGCCCCGATCCTGGCCCGGTTCTCGCTGTTCAACGTCTTCGGCGCGCCGTGGTTCGCCGCGATCTACCTGCTGCTGTTCCTGTCGCTGGTCGGCTGCGTGCTGCCCAGGACGGTGCGCATGGTGGGCTCGGCGCGCCAGCCGCCGCCGCGGGCGCCGAGCCACCTGGCCCGGCTGCCGCTGTCGGTCAGCTACCGGACCGCGCAGCCGCCCGAGCAGGCCCTCGCGTCCGCCGCCCGGCTGCTGTCTGGCAAGCGCTTCCGGGTGCGCGCCGAGGCGGACTGGGTCGCCGCGGAAAAGGGCTACCTGCGCGAAGCGGGCAACCTGCTGTTCCACATCGCGCTGCTCGCGGTGCTGGTGTCGATCGGCCTGGGCGGGCTCTACGGCTACAAGGCCAACCGCCTGCTGGTGGCCGGGACCTCGTTCTCCAACACGGTGACGGCGCTCGACGTGTTCCGCCCCGGCCGGCTGGTCACGCCCGGTGACCTGCAGCCGTTCTCGCTGACGCTCGACGGCTTCAGCGCGTCCTACGTGACGTCGGGCACCCTCATGGGCCAGCCGTCCGCGTTCAACGCGGCGCTTACCTACAGGTCCGCGCCTGCCGGGCCGAGCCGCCGTTACGTGCTGACCGTCAATCACCCGCTGGTCGTGGACGGCGTGCGCGTGTTCCTTATCGGCCACGGCTACGCTCCGGAGTTCCGGGTCACCGACGGCACCGGGCACGTGGTGTTCAACGGGCCGGTGCCGTTCATCCCGGTCGAGACCTCCGGGTTCACCTCGGAGGGCGCGATCAAGGTCCCTGACGCGAGCCCGCAGCAGCTCGGCTTCGTCGGCGTGTTCCTGCCGACCACGGTCGACGTGGGCGGCCGCCTGGCGTCGGCGTTCCCCGCGCCGCTGAAGCCCAGCGTGAGCCTGGTCTCCTACGCGGGGAACCTCGGCATGGACTCCGGCACCCCGCAGTCGGTGTACACGCTGGACACCGCGGGGCTGCACCAGCTGGCGGTCGCGCCCCGCCCGCTGACCGCCGGCCAGTCGATACAGCTTCCCGGCCGCCTGGGGACGCTCACCTACCTCGGCTACCGGCAGTGGATCAGCCTCGCGATCACGTACGATCCCGGGCAGTTCCCCGCCCTGCTGTCCGGAATCGCGGTTCTCGGCGGCCTGCTCCTGTCCTTCATGGTCCGGCGCCGTAGGGTGTTCGTGCGCGCCCGGGCCGACGCGGCCGGTGAGGTGTGGGCGGGTGGGAAGGGTTGGGCGGGTGGGACGGGTTGGGCGGGTGGGATAACAATCGTGGAGGTCGGCGGGCTCAGCCGCTCCGACGCGGCGGGCGGCTTCGAGGATGAGTTCTCCCGCCTGGCCAGCGAGATCAGGGGGGTCATCGGCCCGGCGGCGCCCCCGGCGCCGGCGGCGCCGGCGTCCCCCGGCCGCCGCCCCGAGGAGCACCGGGGCGACCATGAACCATCTGAGGGAGAGTGAGGGCTCCAGTGCCCATCAACGCCGGCTTGGCCCACCTCAGCAACGGCCTGCTACTGACCGCGGTCGTGATCTACGCCGTGGCGATGCTGGCCTTCGCCTGCGACTTCGCGTTCGGGAAGAAACGCGCGCCCGCCGTGGCCAGGGCCCGCGTCCGCGAGCTGGTCAGCGCCAAGGCTGCCGCAGGGGCGGCCGATAGCGCGGTCGGCGGGCCCGTGGCCGAGGCTGACGACGGCCTGGCCGGTGAGCCCCTGGCTGATGGCCCCGGAGCCGGCGGTTCCGGGCCCGTTGGCGCCGGGGTCGGCGCGGCGGAGTCCGTCCGGCGTGCCGGCCGGGGTCCCGTCGGGTTCTGGGTAACCACCGCGGTGGTGCTGACCTGCATAGGCCTGGCCCTGCACAGCGCGGGCGTGCTCACCAGGGGACTGGCCGTGCACCGTCTCCCCTGGGGCGACATGTACGAGTTCGTCACCGCGCTGACGTGCGTGGCCGTGGCGTTCTTCCTCGGGGCCATGGTCCGGTACCGGGCCTACTACATGGGCCTGTTCGTGATGGCATCGGTGGTCCTGGTGCTCGGGCTGGCCGAGACCGTCATCTACACCCCGGCCGGCGAGCTGCCGCCCGCGCTGCAGTCATACTGGCTCGCCATCCACGTGACCGCGATGACTCTGGCCACCGGGATATTCTTCGTGGCCGCGGTGACCGGGGTCACGTACCTGGTCGTCGACCGGCATGCCCGGCGGGTCGCCGCCGGGCGCCCGGCCGGCGCCGACGGGATCCTGCGCAGGCTGCCCGGTCCCGCGGAACTCGACCGGCTCGCCTACCGGACGATCGTGTTCGGTTTCCCGGTCTGGACGTTCGGCGTCATGGCCGGGGCGATCTGGGCGGACTACGCCTGGGGCAGTTACTGGAGCTGGGATCCCACCGAGACCTGGGCCTTTATCACCTGGGTGGCGTACGCGTGCTTCCTGCACGCCCGGGCGACGGCCGGATGGCGGGGCCGGCGGGCGGCGGTCATCCAGCTGACCGCGTTCTGCTGCCTGCTGTTCAACGTGCTCGTGGTGAGCCTGATCATCCCTGGGCAGCACTCCTACGCCGGCCTGCACTGACCCTGGCCCTGGCGGCCTGGGCGAGGGGCGATCCCTGGCTCTCAGGGCTCAGGCGTCGTTGTCGGCCCCGCGGCCGCGCTCGATCCTGCGCGCGAGTTCCTCCAGGAACTCCGGATCGTCGTCAGGGCCCATCGGGCGGGCCGGCGCCGCGCTCGCCGGGTGAGCGGCCCGGCCCGACGGGCCGCCGATGCCGGTGTCCATGCCGCGCCCGGCGGGATGCCGCCGCAGAGCATCCAGCGGGCCGAAGAAGGCCGCGTCCTCCAGATGCCTGGGCAGCATCCGCCCGCGCCGGTCCGGGCGGCCGACCAGCAGCCAGGCGGTAGCGCCGAAGGCCGAGAAGAACACGATCAGCAGCACCCAGGCGGGCTTCGTGAGCCTCCGCAACTCGCCCGGCGGCGTGACCGCAACGTCGATGAGGCACGGCACCACGAAACCGACCGTGACCAGGCCAAAGAGTACGAGGGCCAGCAACATGGCCGCAGCCTAGCCGCTGACCTGCACTGCTCGCGCCTAAATTGGCCCAGTCTTCCTGGGTCGTACCCCGAGACCGCAATAGATTACGTTCAGTGACGTCCTAGTCCGATCGCGCGGATCCGTCGTAACCTGGCGCCCAGGTGACCACATCGGTCCGAGCCATCCGGGGAGAGACGACATGCGGCTGCGGTTACTCGATCGCGTTCGTCGCTCACGCTGGCGCCGGGCCGACCGGAGCCGTTCCCGGGACCAGTCCGACCCGGCAACCGGGCCGTCCACGACCTCGGGCCCGGAGGCAAGGCCGGGATCGTCCGCGCTGCCCAGGTCGGGTGCGGCGCCAAGGTCGGGCGGGGCATCGGGGACCGCCGGGGCTCACCGCCGGCCGGGCCGGGCGGGGAGGCCGGGCTGGGGGGGCTGGGCGGGGAGAGCGGGCTGGGCGGGGAGGGCGGGCTGGGCGGGGGAAGATGAGTCCGGGTCTCGCGGCACCGGCGGCAGCCAGGCGGGAAGCCCGGGCGCACGGGCCGCCGGCCCGGCCTCGTTCGGGCCGCCTTCGGCTGGCGGGCAGCCCGCCAGCGGCCCCGCGCAGGCCGAAGGCCGCGCCGGACCGGGAGCTGCCGCGCAGAGGACCACAGGGCCGGGAGCTGCTGCGCAGGGGACCACGGGGCCGGGAGCGAAGCGGCCGGGCGCCTCGGGACAGGCCGCCGGGCACGCCCTGCCGCGACGATGGGGCGGACTGCCCCGGGCAGCGACGCAAGCGGCGCCCCGGGCCGGCGCGGCCGCCGAGTCCGTCACCGCGGCGAAGCGCGGGCGAGGCGCCCGCGGCG
>DASYXX010000831.1:0-3529 GCA_035934395.1 Streptosporangiaceae bacterium | reverse complement strand
CTAACTGCTACGCCAGCACAATCGGCTTATCCGGGCGCGCCCGAGCGCTGACACCGCGACCGCCGACAGCCCGGTCAGTCCCGCCAGATGAGGACCAGGGCGCAGTCGTCGGGGCTAGCGGATCCGGCGTGCAGCGCGCGGACCAGCTTGCCTGCGCCGGCCTCGAATCCCGAGGTCACCAGCCGGTCCGCCGCGCCGAGGAGGCGGTCGATCCCGGCGTCGATGTCCCGGCCCGGCGCCTCGATCAGTCCGTCGGTGTAGAGCATCAGGGCGTCACCCGGCCGCAGGTTGCCCCGCTCGGGCACGGAACGCAGGTCGGGGACGACTCCGAGCACGATCCCGCGCGCCCGGGTCAGCCGCCAGGTCCCGCTGCCCGCCTCGAAATGCGCGGCCGGCGGATGCCCGGCCGAGCTGACCACGTAGTCCCCGGTGGCCAGGTCCAGCCACAGGTGCACAGCGGTCACGAACCCGTCCGCCGACGGCCCGCGGCGCAGGTAGGCGTTGCACGAGGCGAGGAAGTCCTCCGCCGGCACCGAGCCGAGCAGCCCCCCGAACGCGCCCGAGAGCAGCAGCGCCCGGGTCCCGGCGTCGATGCCCTTGCCCGCGACGTCGACCAGCGCGAGCTCGAGCGTCTTCCCGTCGCAGGCGGACACCAGGAAGTCCCCGCCGAACGAGGAGCCCCCGGCCGGCTGCAGCACCGACGCCGAGTGCCATCCGTCCGGCAGCTCCGGCAGCCGGCCCTGGGCCCGGATCCGGTCTCGCAGGTCGATCAGCATCTGGTCCCCGCGCAGCCCCGACACCCCCAGCTTCGCCCGCGCCCGGGCCAGCGCGTCCGCGAATACCGCGGTGACCGCGATCGTCGCGATGATCCCCGGACCGGCCTTGTCATACGCCGCGTCGTACGCCAGCGCCGCCCCGATCAGCACGAACAGGACCCGCAGCGCCCGCGGCCACAGCAGCAGCCCGCCCGCGAGAAGGGGCAAGATCATCACTCCGGGCGAGAACCACGACACGGAGACCCGCACCGCGGCAGCGCCGATGGTCACCACCGCGAGCGCCAGCACGAACGCCAGCCGCCGGTTCCGGGTCAGGAACTGCCGCCGGACCAGACCGCGAACCCGCTGCGCCGCCGCCAGCACAACGGCCCCGAACCCGCGCGGGCCATGAACAACCATCTTGCCGGCACTGTACCGGCATAGCAGCGCTCCAGCACCCCTTGCTTCTGGGCGCCGACTCCGGCCGTTCAGGTGGTACAAAAGCGACAATTGCCGATGCAGTCTGCATCTTGCTAAAAGAGAAATGCGCAGCTAGGCCCGCTGATCCGTTCTTGACCGTTTTCCTCATCATCTTCGTTACAGGGGTGTTAATATCGCAGGTCTCCCCAGGAATTCCCTCGGGTCGCCGCGCGGTCCGCTATCACATCTCACGCCGAGGCACCGTCATGGGTTTGCGTCGCTGGTCCATACGCCTGAGGATCTTCCTCCTCGTCGCCATCCCGATCCTGTCCCTGATTGGCCTCTACGTCTTCACGGCGACCATTACGGCCAGTAGCGCGATCAGCCTCGCCAGGTCCACGACTGCGAAGAACACGGTGGCCCTGCCGGTGGCCAACGTGGACAAGGGGGTCTACGCCGAGCGCATCGCGGCGGTGATCTACCTGGCCGCTCCGGTACCGCGGAGCCTGGCGGCCCTGCAGGCGGAGGAGCACAAGACCGACCAGGCCGTGGCGGGCTTCAACGCCGCCGCCGCGACCGCCGCGGGCAGCGCGAGCGCAGCAGAGCGGCAGGCGTTCGCGACGATGTCCACCGACCTGGCCGGCCTCCGGGCGCTGCGGTCCCGGGTTGCCTCCCTGAGCATCAGCAGGCCCGCGGTGATCACCGCGTACGACAGCATCGTGAACCAGGACTCCGCCATCCTGATCCAGCTCATCCTGCAGCAGGACACCAACGTGTCGCTGGCCACCCAGTCGCTCGTGCTGGGCAGGAGCGTCAAGGTCGAGGACCTGCTCCTGGAGGAGGACGCGCTGGTGCTAGGCGACACGGTGGCGCGATCGTTCTCCCCGGCCGATCGCCAGGAGTTCACCCAGCTCGCTGGTGCTCGCCGGATCCTGTACGCACAGGTCATCGCCGAATTTGATCCCGCCTACCGCGCGATCTTCAACAAGGCCATCACTCCGGGTATAACAGGGCTTCTCGAAGCGCTCGAAAACAGGGTGATCGGCGATGCCCGGCCCGGCCGCGTACCGCCGGTGTCCCCCACGTCCTGGGGCGCCGCGGTCCAGGCGTACTCCGCGGGAATCCAGCAGGCGGGCGGGCAGGCGGCAGACGAGATCACCGCCAACGCGCAGCCGGTCGCCGACTCAACGTTCGTCAGGCTTTTCCTGGCCGGCGGACTCGGCCTGGCGGCCGTGATCCTGTCGATCTTCGCCTCGATCTGGATCGGCCGCGGCCTCGTGCGCCAGCTCGCCGACCTCCGGCGGTCCGCCCTCGACCTGGCTACCAGGCAGCTGCCGGACGTCGTGCAGCGGCTGCGCACGGGCCAGGACGTTGACGTGTCCGCGGAGGCACCGCCGCTGGAGTCGGGCTCCGATGAGATCGGCCAGGTCACGGCCGCGTTCAACGCGGTGCAGCAGACCGCGGTGCAGGCCGCCGTCGACGAGGCCAAGCTGCGCCGCGGCGTCAGCGACGTGTTCCGCAACCTCGCCAGGCGCAGCCAGTCGCTGCTGCACCGCCAGCTCGCCCTGCTCGACAACATGGAGCGCCGGGCGAGCGAGCCCGAGGAACTCGAGGACCTGTACCGCATCGACCATCTGACCACCCGCATGCGCAGGCACTCGGAAGGCTTGATCATCTTGTCCGGCGAGTCGCCCGGGCGGGGCTGGCGCCACCCGGTCCGGCTGGTGGACGTCATCCGGGGCGCGGTCGCGGAAGTGGAGGACTACACGCGGATCAGGGTTACCATCGGAACGCCCGCGGCGCTGATCGGCCCGGCCGTGGCCGACGTCATCCACCTGATCGCCGAGCTCGCCGAGAACGCGACGATCTTCTCGCCGCCCAACGCCCCGGTCCGGATCCACGGCGACATGGTCGGCCGGGGCTTCGCGATCGAGATCGAGGACCGCGGGCTCGGCATCGCCGAGGAGAAGCTGGCCAGGATCAATCACGATCTCGCGCATCCGCAGCAGTTCGACCTTTCCGGGAGCGAGCAGCTCGGCCTGTTCGTGGCCGGGCAGCTGGCCCGCCGGCACGAGATCCGGGTCACCCTGCAGCCCTCGCCCTACGGTGGCATCACCGCGATCGTGCTGATCCCGAAGGCCCTGATCGTCGACGACGCCGAGGCCTCCGCGCTGGCCGCGAGCGAGCGCGCGAGCCGGCTCACCGGCCGGCCTGCCTCGCTGAACCACGGCGTCATCGCCGAGCCGGCGGCGCTGGCCCAGCTCGGCGCGTCGATGTCGGCCGACGGCGCCACCGCCGAGCTGCCGCCCGGCCCGGCCGCCGACATCCCGCCCGCCTCCCCTTCCCCCTTCACT
>DASYXX010000798.1:0-4906 GCA_035934395.1 Streptosporangiaceae bacterium | reverse complement strand
GCTGGTCACCGTCGGCGGGGCGGTCCGCAGGCCCGGCGTCTACGAGATCGCGCTCGGCATGCCCGCCGGCGACCTGCTGCGCCAGGCCGGCGGGCCGTCCGAGCCACCACAGGCCGTCCTGGCCGGCGGGTACTTCGGCGGCTGGCTGCCCTACGAGCAGGCGCTGGGCGTCCCGGTCAGCGACCCGGCGCTGCGCGCGGCCGGGGCGACGCTGGGGCCTGGGGTGCTGGTGCTGCTCCCCGAGTCGGCCTGCGGGCTCGCCGAGACCGCCCGAGTCGCCGCCTACCTGGCCAGCCAGAGCGCCGGGCAGTGCGGCCCGTGCCACAACGGGCTCCCCGCGCTGGCCCGCGCGCTCGGGCAGCTGGCGTTCGGCCGGCCCGATGCCCGGGCGCTTGGCTGGGCCGAGCAGCTGCTGGGGCTGGTGGCCCGGCGCGGCGCCTGCCACCTGCCGGACGGGACCGCGGCGTTCGTCGCGAGCTCGCTCCGGACGTTCGAGCCCGAGCTGCGCCTGCACGGCGCCTTGGGGCCGTGCCCCCGGGTCCGGCGCAGGCCCGTGCTCCCCGCGCCCTGGCACGACGGGAGGGGGTCGTGAGCCGGAGGGGCTCAAGGGCGTCCCGGAGGCGAGTGGGAGAAGCCCAGTGAGCGCGCCGACGGGGCGCGGCGCCGCCTGGACTGAGGAGCGAGCGACGAGGGAAGGCGGTGCCTCAAAGGCGCCCCGCAGGCGAGCGAACCGGAAAGTACAGTGAGCCCAGAGCTGCGCGTCAACCCGATCGCATGCGAGGCGCACGGGCTGTGCACCGAGCTGCTGCCCGAGCTGATCACCGCGGATCCCTGGGGGTACCCGATCATTGCCCCGGGCCCCGTGCCCCCCGGCCTGCTCCCCCTCGCCCGCCGCGCGGTCGCCGCCTGCCCGACCCTCGCCCTGCTGCTCGGCGACCCCGAGTAACGCCGCGAGGCTTCCGACGTGACCAACCTGCCGCCCGACAGCTTCGTCACATGCGTAACACCGGTCTCAGCTATCTCACCGCGCTCCTCCGCTTGGCCGAAACCTGGTTTCGGTCAAGCGACCACCTCGGTTGGAGCGCGCCCGAAAACCGACTCTTCATGATCGTGGTTGATCGGTGTTGACTATCGCCACGGATCAACCACGATCATGAACCCGGCAGCCGACCCCGCGCGGGGTCAGAGGCGAGCGCCGGGCTCGGGGACGGGCTAGTGGCGGGGCCGCCGGCGGGCTGCGTGGCCGGGCCCGGGGACGGGCCCGGCTCGGTTGCGCTGGCTGACGGGGCGTGCTCTAGGCTCGGCTCGGGCTGGCCTACACCGTCGTGACCAGTTTCAGGCGGTTCCGTTACGGAAAATGATCTTTAGTTCATGACTCGGAGGCGAGTTGATGGGTCCGCTTGACGGGGTCAAGGTCATCGAGATCGCGAGCCTGGCACCGGGCCCGTTCGGCTGCATGATCCTCTCCGACCTCGGCGCTGACGTGCTGCGGGTGGACCGCGCGGAGCGCTGCGGCCCCGCCGCCACCGCCCCGCCCGAACCGATGAGCCGGGGCCGGCGGTCGGTCGGGATCAACCTGAAGGACCCCGACGGGATCGAGCTGCTGCTGCGGCTCGCCGAGCGGGCTGACGTGCTCGTGGAGGGGTTCCGGCCCGGGGTCGCCGAGCGGCTCGGGTTCGGTCCCGAGGTGTGCGCGGCGCGCAACCCGCGGCTGGTGTTCGCGCGGATGACCGGCTGGGGGCAGGACGGCCCGCTCGCGCCGACCGCCGGGCACGACATCGACTACATCGCGATCTCGGGCGCGCTGTCGCTGGTCGGCCGGGCCGGCGAACGGCCGGTCCCGCCGGTCAACCTGCTCGGCGACTTCGGCGGCGGGGGCATGCTGCTCGCGCTCGGCGTGGTGGCCGCGCTGCTCGAGCGGGAGCGGTCCGGGCTCGGCCAGGTGGTGGACGCGGCGATGGTGGACGGTTCGGCGGTGCTGACTTCGTTCGTCTACGGCCTGCGCGCGATGGGGGCCTGGCAGGACGCGCGGGGGGTCAACCTGCTGGACGGCGGCGCGCCGTTCTACGACACCTACGAGACGGCCGACCGCGGTTACGTGGCCGTCGGGGCGCTGGAACCGCAGTTCTACGCCGCGCTGCTGGCCGGTCTCGGGCTGTCCGGCGCCGGCCTGCCGCACCAGAACGACCGCGCGGGCTGGCCGGTGCTGCGGGCGCGGTTCACCGAGGTCTTCGCCAGCCGGACCAGGGACGAGTGGGCGGAGGTGTTCGCCGGGACCGACGGGTGCGTGGCGCCCGTGCTGAGCCCGGCCGAGGCGCCCGGGCACCCGTACAACAGTTCCCGGGGCACGTTCACCGACGTCGGCGGCCTCGCGCAGCCGGCGCCCGCGCCGCGGTTCGGCCGGTCCGCGGCGGACACTCCGTCGCCGCCGCCGCGGCCCGGCGCCGATACCGACGCGGTGCTGGCCGATCTTGACCATATGGCGGCCGAGATCGAGGCCCTGCGCGCCAGCGGCACCGTTGGGTGACGCGAGGGTGGCGAGCGGGTAACGCTTCGGTGAACACGTGAGCTAGACCACACCCGCGATGTTTGCCGGGGAACACCCCGCCCGCGTAGAATGTAGCTCGTTTGCAAGGCACCTCGTTCGGTGAGGCGTCGACACGAACACAGGCCACTGATCCGACGACGTCGAGAGACGCCCAGGGTCAGGACAGGTCTCCCCGGCCTAAGGGGTGACCCGAAGTGGCTGCACCGCAAGGTGCTACGTCGTGCCGTGCCAAAGCTCTGACGAGTAGGGGTGCACGCCGGGCCTTCCGCCCGGAGTTCCTCCCCAGTGCTGGGTGACGACACCCCCGTGTGTCACGGCTGGAAGGAGGCGGGACATGGACAGTAGACCGGGCCATCATCGGCCCCGAACCCAGGCATGCCCGCATTCTTCCGGCACCCGGTAACCGTCCTCCCCGCGCGGTTTACCCAGCGTCCTGACCTCCTGGCTGCGCGCTGAGCGCAGCATGGACGGCTGCCGTGTGCCTCCCAGGACACCCCGGGACCGGGGGGAGGGAGGGTCACCATGACCACCACGGCGCTCGGCCTGCGTAACCGCGGCGCAGTCCTCGACACCGAGCACGCCGGCGACATCCGCGGCGCGCTCGGCACCATCCGGCTGGACGACACCTCGCCCCGGCGCGGCCGCTCCGCCGTTCTGAAGACCCTGCTCGCGATCGTCGGCCCCGGCCTGATCGTGATGGTGGGCGACAACGACGCCGGGGCGTTCGCCACCTACGGGCAGGCCGGCCAGAACTACGGCACCCGCCTGCTGTGGACGCTGCTGCTGCTGGTGCCCGTGCTCTACGTGAACCAGGAGATGGTGCTGCGCCTCGGCGCGGTCACCGGGGTCGGGCACGCCCGGCTGATACTGGAGCGCTTCGGTAAGTTCTGGGGCGCGTTCAGCGTCATCGACCTTTTTATCCTTAACGCCCTCACGATCATCACGGAGTTCATCGGTATCGCCCTGGCCGCGGCGTATCTCGGCGTGCCCAAGGTCCTCGCCGTCGCGCTGGCTGCGGTGGTGATCATCGGGGCGGCGTTCACCGGCAGCTTCCGGCGGTTCGAGCGGATGGCCGTGGGCCTGTGCGGGGGCTCGCTGCTGCTGATCCCGGTCTACGTCCTGGCGCATCCGGCGGCCTCGCAGATGACGAAGGGTTTCGTCACCCCGGTCCTGCCCGGCGGGTCTGGGCAGCTGGCCACGGTCATGCTGCTGGTGATCGGGATCGTCGGCACGACCGTCGCCCCCTGGCAGCTGTTCTTCCAGCAGAGCTACGTGATCGACAAGCGGATCACGCCGCGCTTCATCAAGTACGAGAAGGCCGACCTGTGGATAGGCATCGTGGTGGTGGTGCTCGGGGCCGGCGCGATCATGGGCTTCACCGCCGCGGCGTTCGCCGGCACCCACGGCTTCGGGCACTTCAGCGACGCGGCCGGGCTGGCGGCCGGCCTGCAGGCGCATGCGGGCCGGATCGCCGGGGTCCTGTTCGCCATCGCGCTGCTGGACGCCTCGATCATCGGAGCGTTCGCGGTCTCGCTCTCCACGGCGTACGCGCTCGGCGACGTGTTCGGCCTCAGGCACTCGCTGCACCGCGGGGTGAAGGGCGCCAAGGGCTTCTACGCGATCTACGGTGGCCTGGTCCTCGCCGCGGCCGCGGTGGTGCTGATCCCCGGCTCCCCGCTCGGGCTGCTGACCGAGGGCGTCCAGGCGCTGGCGGGGGTGCTGCTGCCGTCCGCGGCGGTGTACCTGCTGCTGCTGTGCAACGACTCCGAGGTCCTGGGGCCGTGGGTGAACCGGCTCCGGACCAACCTGTTCACCGGCACCGTGGTGACCGTCCTCGTGGCGCTGTCGGTCATCCTGACCGCGTCGGTGATCGACCCGGGCCTCACGGCGCGGCAGATCGTGCTGATCCTGGGCGGGGTCGTCGGCGCCGCGCTGGTGGGCGGCGCCTGCTTCGCGATCGGCCGGCTGCGGTCGGGCGGCAGGCTGGAGGTGGCGGTCATCGACCGCAGCGACCGGGAGAACTGGCGGATGCCGCCGCTGGCGCTGCTGCAGCGGCCCCGGGTCCCGCTCGGCCGCAAGATCGGCATGACGATACTGCGGTCGTACCTGGCCGTGGCCACGGTCCTGGTCGCCGTCAAGATCGTGCAGCTCGCCCTCGGCCACTGACCCCACAGGAACACGCGGGCGGCCACAGATCCCGCGCGGCGCCGGGCGCCCGCAGCTCTCCCCCCAGGCGGCGGGCGCCCGGTTTCCTCAGTCCCGCGAGCTTGACCGCCTGCCTAGTCAGCCGGTAGCCGTGCCGCTGTGGATCAGGCGCGGGATGCAGGCGATCTGGCCGTTGGTCCATTTGATGCAGGG
>DASYXX010000797.1:0-7614 GCA_035934395.1 Streptosporangiaceae bacterium | reverse complement strand
GAGCACGTCATCGGGCAGCTCGGTCAGCATCGCGCGAGCGAACAGCGGATTGCCCCCGCTGTGGTCGGCCACGCGCCGCAGCGCACGGCCGGAGAGGCCGGAGCGGCCGGAAGCAGCCGCGAGCTCGGCCAGCTCGGCGGCGCTCAGCCGCGCCAGCGCCAGCCGGCTGCACCTGCGGTCCCCGTTCAGGAACCTGGTCCAGCCGTCGCCGAGCCGACCCAGCTGCTGTGGCCGGGCGGAGACGATGACGAGCACCTTGCCGCCGGCCAGCCGCCGGCACGCGAACAGCAGCGCCCGGGCCGACTGCTGGTCCGCCCACTGCAGGTCCTCGATCACGACGGTCAGCACCCCCCGGGCCGACCTGGCCGCGAACAGGGCCACCAGCTCCTCCCCCACCAGCAGCGGATCGGCGCTCGCAGCGGGGCCGCCCAGCAGTGTCGGGCCCGCGACCTGGTCGGTTTCCGCGCGGTGCGCGATCTGGCGCACCATCCCCCAGGGCAGAGCCTGCTCCGACACCTCGCCGCTCGCGGCCAGCACCGGCACGTCGCGGTGCCGGGACAGGAACTCGGTGATCAATGACGACTTGCCCAGTCCCGCCTCACCCTCGATGACCGCGATCCGCGGCCGGCCGGCGGCCGCCTCCGCCAGCAGGTCACCCAGCCGGTCAAGCTCGCGGGCCCGGCCGACGAAGGCCGGCAGCCAGGCTTCCAGGTCATCGGTCCAGAGGGCCCCGCAATCGGGCCAGGCCGCGCTGTCGGGCCCGCGACCGGCATCGACGCGAGGGGCGTCGGTGAGGGGGATGGTCACTGGGTTCCTCCGTGGTTAATGCCGGTGCTTGTGACACGATCCGCGGGCGCGCGCAGTTCGCGGGCGGCCATCAATAACGTCCGGGAGACCAGCAATCGCCAGGCCGCGGCCAGCACCGGGTCGGCGTCGACGGCGGCCGCGAGCCTGACCGAGTCGAGGACGAGCACGTGCGACCGGGCCTCGAGGCGGACGGTCACGCGGCCCGGCGGCAGCGGGCGGCCGTCGGGGGAGACGTCGCCCACGAACGCCCCGCTCCCCAGGCGGCGCAGGGCGACTCCCTCCCGCTCCACCGCGGCCGCGCCGTCGAGGATTACGAAGCACTGATGGCCCGAGCGGTTCTCGTCGGCCAGGCGGCTCCCGGCGGGCAGCACGGCGATATCCCCGGTCAGCTCCATCAGGCGAGCCACGGCGTCGTCGGCCGATGGCTCGCTCCGCTCCGGCGGGACGCGCGCGGTGGTCATGCTCCAGTTGTGCCCGAGGGTTGTTACAAAACAGTGACAAGCTCACGTCCCGACCGCTCGATCGGACGCAGCCACCGCGGCAGCACGCCAAGCCCAGTGTTACAAGACAGTGACAGGCTGACGTCCCGGCCGCCCGATCAACGCAAGCCACCCCGGCACCACGCCAAGACCGATACAAACTCGCGCGCCCTCAGGGCCATGGCGGCAGCACGCCGGGGCCAATCGTGACAAGCTTTACCGGGGTCGCCGATCAGAATGGGGGACGCCATGGCGATGAGCCCATGGCCGCTGATCCACGCATGAGCCTGACCGCCGGGTACTCGGGGACCCCGCTGCCGCAGAAGCTCGGCATCGGGTCGGGAGACGCCGTCGCCCTGATCGGGGCCCCGGCGTGGCTGGAAGACGCGCTAGCCGAGGTGCCGGGCGTGGCCGAGGTCCGTACGGACCTGGACGGCCCCGCGCTGTACGACGTCATCGTGATGTTCGTGTCCTGGCGCGCGGACTTCGAGGCCGAGCTGGGCCGGCTCCGCGATCACATGGCGCCCGCCTGCGGGCTGTGGATCACGTGGCCGAAGAAGGCCTCGAGGGTGCCCACTGACATGACCGAGAACGTCGTGCGCGAGGTCGCGCTGCCCACCGGCCTGGTCGACAACAAGGTCTGCGCCGTCGACCAGACCTGGTCGGCGCTCCGGCTGGTCATCCGGCGCAGGAACCGCTAAGGGCGGGTGGGCGGGGCGAGGGCGGGTGGGCGGGGCCGAGCAGACTAGTCGAGCAGCCGCTCGCCGTTGAAGATGCCAAGCTCCTCGCGGTAGAGCTCGAGCCCGATCCCGTTCGGGTCCCGGAAGTACATGCTGTCCAGCACGCCCCGGTCCGGGCCCAGGTACTCCACGCCCGCCTGCTCCAGCTTCTTCTTGGCGGCGTCGAACTGGTCCGCGGAGATCGAGATCGCCAGGTGCTGGACCGCGCCGATGGTCTCGCTGAACGGAGGGAGGTCGTACCCAGGGAAGTCGAAGAACCCGAGCAGGTTGTGGTTGCCGATGTCGAAGAAGAAGTGGTTCGAGCCCGCGTAGTCACGGTTCTCCACGAGCTCGACCAGCGGGAAGCCGAGGAACTCCTGGTAGAACGCGATGGTCTCCTCGGTGTCCCGGCAGATCAGGGCGAGATGATGCACGCCCTGCACGGTGGTCTGCGGCCGGGCGGCTGCGGGGCGCAGGTACCGGTGGCGCAGCTCCTCCCGGCGTGCCCGCACGCGTTCAAGCTCCGCACCTTCTGGCTGTGGCATGACCCGCCCTCCTCGTTAGTCAGTACTTAGTGTGCGGCAGGCAGCCCGATGTCGGCAGGGCTCAGCCCACGGTGCCGGAACGTCCAGCCCCGGAACCCGTGGCTCACCTGGGCCAGCTCGGAGGGCGGCACGGCGATCACCGGGCACTGGGTGTGCGCTACGCAGTAGCGGCTGACCCGGCTGGCCAGCGCGTGAGCCAGGAAGCCCCGGCGCCCCGCGCCGATGACCAGCCGGTCGTCCGGGTGGGAGGCCACGCCGACCAGCACATCTCCAGGATCACCACGGACCACGCCTGCTTCGAAGCGAACATCCTCGGGGACACCGCCAAGGGCGAGGTCGATGGCCCCCCGTAGCCGCTGCCAGGCAGCGTCCCGCCAGATCTGCCGCAGGTACGGCGACGGGTGACTGCGGTCGGCGAGGTCGCCGCCGGGCGGCGTCCACGCGAGGATCGGTACCAGGGGCACGTTGTGGAGGCGAGCGAGATCGGCTGCATGCCGGAGCGCCTGGAGGCTTCCCGGTGACCCGCTCACGCCGACGATGATCCGACGTACGGCGGACACGGTATGACTCCTTCCAGAAGTGATACGTACGGTCCAAGTAAATCCCTCACTGCGGCCATCGGCCAACGCCCTCGCGAGCTACTAGCAGCTATCCCCCGGTTTCCATACGAACCCCTGCGCGGCCATGAACAATGTTGACAGTTACTCTCAAAAACTAGTAGCATCCGTTTCATAGGAACTACCGAAAGAAGGTGACCACCATGAGGGACCCCGGGCGGCGCCGGTGGCTGGCGCTCGGCGCCCTGGCGCTCAGCGTGCTCGTTGTCGGGCTGGATCTGACCGTGCTGAACCTGGCCCTGCCGACGCTCGGGACCGACCTGCACGCCTCCACCAGTGACCTGCAGTGGTTCATCGACTCGTACAGCCTGGTTCTGGCCGCCGCGCTGCTGCCCGCCGGCGTGCTCGGCGACCGGATCGGCCGGAAGAAGATGATGACCGGGGCCCTGGTCCTGTTCGGGGTGGCCTCGCTGGCCTGTGCCTACTCCCGTTCGGCGGGCGAGCTGGTGGCGGCGCGGGCCGTGCTCGGGGTGGGCGCGGCGGTCATCATCCCCCTGTCCCTGGCCGTTCTGCCGGTGCTGTTCCGGCCGGAGGAGCGGCAGAAGGCGATCGCGGTCGTGATGTCGGCCGTGTTCCTCGGCTACCCGCTCGGCCCGCTGCTGGGCGGCTGGCTGCTGGACAACTTCTGGTGGGGCTCGGTGTTCCTGATCAACGTGCCGGTGATCGCGCTCGCGCTGATCGCCGTGGCCGTGCTGATGCCCGAGTCGCGCAGCGAGCTGCGTCCCCGGCTGGACACGGCCGGCGCGGTGATATCGAGCCTCGGCCTGACCGGCCTGGTCTATGGCGTGATCAAGGCGGGCGAGAACGGCTGGACCGACGTGACCGCGCTGGCCACGATGGCGGCCGGGATCGCGGTCCTCGCCGTGTTCGTGGCCTGGGAGCAGCGAGTGTCCCGGCGCTCGGACGGGCAGCCGCTGGTCCAGCTGACCCTGTTCCGGTCGGCAGGCTTCACCTGGGGCACGGTCCTGGCCACGCTGGTGTCGTTCGCGCTGTTCGGGATCCTGTTCGCGATGCCGCTGTACTTCAGGGACGTCCGCGCGCTGAACTCGCTCGGCGCCGGGGTGCGGCTGCTCCCGATTATCGGCGGGATGGTGGTCGGCATGCTCGCCGGCACCCGGCTGCAGAGCCCGCCGCGGGCTGAGGGTGCGACGGGGGCACCACGGGTGGGCGCGAAGGCGCTGGTGACCTCGGGGTTCACGGTGATGGCCGCGGCACTGGCCGTCGGGGCCTTCACCACGATCAGCAGCGGAACCGGCTTCGGCGCCGCGTGGTTTGCCGTGGCCGGGGTCGGGCTTGGGCTCGCGATTCCCGCGGCGATGAACGCGGCCCTGGGCGCGCTGTCTGCGGAGCGCAGCGGCGCGGGCTCAGCCCTGATCACCGCGCTCCGCCAGGTCGGAGCCGCCCTGGGGGCCGCGATCCTGGGCACCGTGCTCAGCTCGGCCTACCAGGCCCGCCTGGACCTCGCGGGGCTGCCGGCGGTGACGGCGGGCGCGGTGCGCTCCGGCGTATCCGGCGGCGTCGAAGTGGCGCGCAGCCTGGGCTCGGCGCCGCTGCTGCACTCCGTGCAGACCGCGTTCGTGCACGGCCTGGACGTGATGCTGTGGTGCTGCGCGGGCATCGCGCTGGCCTCCGCCCTGCTGGCGCTGGCCTTCCTGCCCCGCCGCGCGGGCGGGCCCGCCGAGGCGGCGTCGGCCGGCACGCCCGCCGACACGACAGGCGTGCCCACTACGCCCCGCGACCCCGCGAGGGCAGAATGACGATTATGAGCGAGGCGGCCGCCGCGGCAAGACCAGCCGGTCTCCGCGAGCGGAAGAAGGCCAGGACGCGTGCTGCCATCCGGGAGCACGCGCTCCGGCTGTTCCGGGAGCACGGATATCACGACACGACCGTCGAGCAGATCGCTGAGGCCGCTGAGGTCTCGCCGAGCACGTTCTTCCGCTACTTCCCGACAAAGGAAGACGTCGTCCTGCAGGACGACTTCGACGTCCTCGCAGTTGGGCTCTTCGAGGCGCAGCCGGCCGAGCTCAGCCCGATCGCCGCCTTCCGGGCCACGGCTGCGCAGATGTTCGGCGCGCTGAGTGCCGAGGACCTGGCCCGCCTCCATGAGACCACCGAACTCACGTTCAACGTTCCGGAGGTCCGGGCCCGGGCCCTGGACGAGTTTGCCCGAACGATCGATGTGATGGCGGCGGCCATCGCACGACGGACCGGGCGCTCTCCGGACGAATTCGCCGTGCGCAACGTGGCCGGAGCGCTGATCGGCGTCATCATGTCGGCAACGATGCCATGGGCCGGCCAGCCGGACGAGGATATGTTCGGCCGGATCGATGCCGCCCTGGCCCACCTGGAAGTAGGCCTGCCGCTCTAGGACGCCGTCTCAGCGGGGCTGCGGCAGGCCCAGCGCGAACGCCAGCCCGGCGTCCACCAGCCGCATGGTCGCCGGCGACAGGGCTCCCTTGACCGGCCCGAGTTCATCCCGGTCATGGGGGCCGATGTCGTCACACTTCACCCAGCCCTCAAAGGAATCCTGGCGCTTCGTCAGGGGCACGTAGCTGGCCCTTGGCGATCCGGGCGGAGTGGTAGTGAGCATGACGGTGAGCACATCGCTCAGATACGCATTGCGCCTGTTGTTGCTGACGACCAGCCAGTAGTGCGGACCGACTCCGTCCTCATCGGCGACATGGAAGAGTTGCCCCCGCAACGGCACGGGTGACCCGCTCCTCCCACTCACCCTTCGTCCCGCGTGGCGCTCGCCACATGACCGCGGTGCAGGAAGGCCTTAACGGCACGGTCTGCGTCGGTTTCGGCGGCCGCCTCGGCTGCATAGCTGATCTCGGCCGCCTCCTCCTCCAGGCGGTCCAGGCCGAGCTTCAGCAGTACGTGCACCACGTCGGCCAGGGCGGGCGCGGGCAGGTCATCGCCATGGCCGGGCGCGAGGCCGGTCCGCCTGAGGTAGTCCATGTAAATGTCGTGATGGGTAGTTCCCTCGGTCACGATCGCCTCCAGGAGACGCTGCTCCATCTCGGTGAGAGTCAGGTTCACACGCGGGCGTGTCGTTGGCATGCGTTCATTCTAGCACAACTATTGCGTCGATGGGTGTAACACCGCGTGTTCCCAGCACCGGGAATGTTGCGCGTTCAATTATCGTTGGCGAGGGTGCGGCGCGGACGAGGCCGGCCGCGAGGAGGAGGATTGAGCCATGCCCGCGGTTACTGTCGATGACATCCTGGTGCTGCCGAGAATCACCGAGCCCGACCCGGCGGCCGCGCAGGACCGGCCGGTCCTGGCGGTGACGACCGCGCCGTCGGCTTTTGAGGGCGAGGGGTTCCCGGTCCGTCGCGCGTTCGCCGGAGTCGACCTGCGCGCGCTCGATCCGTTCATCCACATGGACCAGATGGGCGAGGTGAACTACGCGCCCGGCGAGCCGAAGGGCACGGCCTGGCACCCGCACCGGGGCTTCGAGACCGTCACCTACATCATCGACGGAACGTTCCGGCATCAGGACTCCAACGGCGGCGGCGGCCTGATCACCAACGGCGACACCCAGTGGATGACCGCGGGCGGCGGGATCCTGCACATCGAGGAGCCACCCGAGGACCTGGTCGCGAGCGGCGGGCTGTTTCACGGCTTCCAGCTCTGGGTGAACCTGCCCGCCCGCCTCAAGATGGTCGGCCCCCGCTACCAGGACATCCGGGCCGGCCAGGTCGCGCTGCTCAGCTCGCCGGACGGCGGGGCACTGGTCCGCGTCATAGCGGGCGAGGTCGACGGCCACCCCGGTCCCGGCGTAACCCACACGCCGATCACGCTGCTGCACGCCACGCTCGAGCCCGGCGCCCAGCTGCGGCTACCGTGGCGGGGCGACTTCAACGCGCTCGGCTACGCCCTGGCCGGGGCCGGGACGGTGGGCCCGGACCGGCGCCCGGTGCGCACCGGCCAGCTCGCCGTGTTCGGCGCGGGCGACGTGATCACGGTCGCGGCGGGCCAGCGTGACGACGGGCCCAGCTCGGGCCTGGACATCCTCATCCTCGGCGGCCAGCCCATCAGGGAGCCGGTCGCCGCCTACGGCCCGTTCGTGATGAACACCAGGGACGAGCTGGTGCAGGCGTTCGAGGACTACCAGGCGGGCAGGCTCGGCTCGATCCCCGCCGAGCCGCACCCCGGCCACGACGTCCTATAACGGGCCACTCAGGCCGACCAGCGCCCCAGCCCCACGCGCACCCACAGTGCGAGCGTGTGGAGTAGTGGTTGCTGTCACGACCACTACTCCACACGCCGGCGAGACCATGCGGATCTATGTCGGGATTGTGCGGATTACGGAAGCACCCGGGCAGTGCATTCCCGCAACGCGACGCCCCCACCGGACTCCACTTGACAACATCTAATTGTATCGTTAACTATTAACGCTGTGAGTGTAGGGGGTGTGGCCGAGGGTGCCACGGATGCAGTG
>DASYXX010000783.1:0-5280 GCA_035934395.1 Streptosporangiaceae bacterium | reverse complement strand
CGCGCGGCGGCGACCGCGACCCGGGCCAGCTCGACGGTCGGCTCGGCGGCCACCGGGAACACCGCGGTGGCCAGCCCGAGCCCGGTGAGCAGCCGCTCGTGACGTGCCGGGTTCGCGCCGGTCACCACCAGCACCCGGGATCCGAGCCCGGTCAGCACGCCGGGCAGTTCCCGGGCCCGGCCGGGACCGGCCATGATGCGTCCCGCGGTGGCGAAGTCGAAGTTCAGCTCCACGGCGAGTCGCTCGTCCAGCCCTCACGGCTGACCGGGAACACGACCGAGTAGCGGACCGATTGGCGCGGCTCGGCCATCATGTCGGCGACCGTGTCGCGCCAGGTCGCGTAGTGCGGCGTCAGCTTGTGGGCGGCGACGGCCTCGTCGCCGGCGTAGACCTCGACCAGCACCGCGTGCGCCGGGTCGGCCTGATCCTGGATGACGTCGAACCGCAGGACGCCGGGCTCGGCCAAAGACGCCCGGGCATTGATCACCGTGGCGGCCAGGAAATCTCCGATCCGCTCCCGGCGGATCCGGACATGAACGTGAACGACCAGCATGTGTTCATCCTGCTACGGTCATCAGCGTGGCTGCGATCGACTTCGAAGAACGAGACCTTGAGGCACGCGTGCCCGACCTGGCCGCGGGCGGGGCGTGGACGCGGGTGCGGCTGCGCTGGCGGCGGGACCCGCTGACCGGGGTGAGCGCCCGCATCCTGACCGGGGTGAAGCTGCAGCCGGACAGCCGGACGGACCTGACCGAGCTCACGACCAGGCCCGCGTTCTGCCCGTTCGACAGCGAGTACCTGGAGAAGGCCACGTTCCCGTTTCCTCCCGAGCTGACCGAGGAGGGCCGTATCCGCGTAGGCCAGGCGGTGATCGTGCCGAACATCATGGCCTACGCGACGCACAGCGCCGTCGGCATCTACGACCCGGAACGGCACTTCCTCGACCTGGACGAGATGACGCCGTCGCTGGTCGGGGACGCCCTCGCCGCCATGGTGCGCCACGCGCAGGCGGTGCGGCGCCTGGACCCGGCGGCCGTCTGGAGCTCGATCAACGCCAACTACCTGCCGCCCTCGGGTGCGTCGCTCGTGCACCCGCACCTTCAGTCCGCGCATGACGCGCACGGCCTGACCGGCCAGCGTCTGCTGGTCGAGCGGGCGGGAGACTGGCAGCAGCGGCACGGAAGCTACTGGGCGGCGCTGGTCGACCAGGAGGCGAGTGGCCCCCGCTGGGTGGGCCGGACCGGCCGGGTCGCGTGGCTGACCCCGTTCGCCCCGGTCGGGTTCCACGAGGTATGGGGCGTGGCCGCCGGGGCCGCCGACGTGACCGACCTGACCGAGGAGGACTGCGCCGCGCTGGGGCAGGGGCTTTCCCTGATCCTGGCCGCCTACAAGGAATGGAACCTGACCTCGTTCAACTTCGGCCTGATCGGCGGCGGCCCCCAGGCCCGCGAGCACGGGCATCACGTGGTCCTCAAGGTGATCAGCCGCTCGAACCCGGACCCTTACTACCGCAGCGACGCCACCTATTTCGAACGCCTCCACGGCGAGGCACTGATCGACCTGAGCCCGGAGGAGGTGGCCGGCGACCTACGGGCCAGGTTCTGATCAGGGCGGCGGCCGCTACGGCCGACGCGCCTCGATCTGGTCGTAGGGCAGGGAGTTGATCCAGTCGGGCCACCGGCCGCGGCGCTCCCTGCGGGACCCGCGCGGGGGGACGGCGAAGGGGTCGGCCTTCCTGGCCTGGCCGGTGACCTGGGTCCAGCCGCTGTTGGGCGTCCACATTCCGATGTAGCCGCCGGGCAGGATGGCTGCGGCGGGGTTGGCGAGCGTCAGCGCCGTGGTCAGGTGCTGCCCGTAATCGAGCGCGCCGACCGGGATCCCGGCCGGATTCGGCCTTTGGTCGAACCAGCTCGGGTAGGCGAAGTCGGACACCAGAACGCCATTGATCTGGTATCCGTAGTTGTCTGCCTCGCACGTGTCGCAGGCCTCGAAGGCGAACGCGGCGACGTTACCCTGATTGTCCGAGAAAAACACGGTGGTGTCGATCATAGGGTCGCCGAGCATCTCGAGGAGTTCGTGACTGACTGTCACGGAGATGGACGACCCGGCGGCCTGATCGCTCTTGGCGAAGATCTTGCCTAGCGGCAGGCCGACTGAGGTCAGATCGTGATACCCGAGCGCGCCTGCCTGGTCACTGTCATCGAGTATCACCAGCTGCCAGGCATCCGCCGCCGGAGGCTGGGTCGTGGGGACGAAGGTCAGGTCCGCGCCGACCCCCCAGACCGGCGCGAAATGGTCGGTAACCTGCGTCTGGAACGCCGGGACCCAGGCCTGCACCTGCGCGTCGGTGACGACGGTGGACTCATTAATCACGGCGACAGACACACTCACGACGGGCTCCCCCTTTAGCGTTGTGGCACGTCTCTTGTCAGCACCAAATCGGGCGAAGCACGCGGGCCGTTACGTCAATCGATCTGCTCGTCGCTTCGCACCCGAGATCATAACGTCCCGGAAAGGCCGTCACTAGTGCGCAGCGGCACCAATCTGCTTACGTCGGCCGATCCGTGCCCGGCGGGCGGCGATATCGTGACAGCCATGAGCGCCGCAGGGATCCACGGCATCAGCGCCGGCCTTCCGACCTATGAGGAGCTGCTGTCCCGGGCCGATGCCCCGGCCGGGTCGTCCTGGGGCCTGTGGGGCGCCGGCGACCGGCTCGGGTGCCTCAACCTGCTCACGCCCGAGACGGCGCTGCGGGGGATCGGCTCGGTGGTCGACGGGCGGACGATCCCGCTTGACCTCGACCTGTCGCTGCCTGACCCGCCGCTGTTCGGCCGCAGCGCCTACCGGCATGACGTGGTGTGGCTGCGCTCGAACCGCGGCCACGACGAGACACTCTCGGACTGGAACCCGCAGTCCTCGTCGCAGTGGGACGGCTTCCGGCATATCAGGTCGCCGGTCCACGGCTTCTACAACGGGGTCGCCGACGAGGAGCACGGCGTGCAGCACTGGGCCCGGCGCGGGGTCGTCACCCGCGGGGTCCTGGCCGACGTGGCGGCGTGGCGCCAGGCGCGGGGGCGGCCGATCGACCCGTCGGCGCCCGACGCGATCGAGCCGGAGGAGCTGTCCGCCTGCCTGGAGGCCGTCGGCGTGGCCGTCGAGCCCGGGGACATCCTCCTGGTCCGCACCGGCTGGCTTTCCTGGTACCGCACCCTGGACGCCGCCGCCCGCCGTGACGTCGCCGCGACGCTCGTCACCTGCGGCCTGCGGCCCGGGCGGCCATCGGCGCGCTGGCTCTGGGACCACCGGGTGGCCGCGGTGGCGGCCGACAACCCGGGCCTGGAAGTCATGCAGCCGACCCTGGCGCTCTCCCCCGACGATCGCCGCCGGCTCGCCGAGGATCCGAGCACCTGCGACGAGCTCCTGCTGCACTTTGCCCTGCTCCCGCTGCTCGGCATGCCGATCGGAGAGCTCTGGGATCTTGACACGCTGGCGGAAGCCTGCGCGGCCGACGGCCGTTACGTGTTCCTGCTCACCTCGGCGCCGATGCACCTGCGGCACGGGGTGGGGTCCCCGCCGAACGCCCTGGCCGTCAGGTAACTGAGTCAAGGGGGGATCGTGACCGAGGATGCGGCCGCGGTGTACGCGCTGGGCAGCAGCGCGGGCGAGAGCGCGCGGCTGCTGCGGCAGGCGGAGGAGCTCTCTGCCGACAGCGCCGCGCTGCTGGACAAGGTCGGGCTGCGGCCGGGGCAGAGCGCGATCGACCTGGGCTGCGGCCCGCGCGGGGTGCTCGACCTGCTGGCCGCGCGGGTCTCGCCGGGCGGCCGCGTGGTCGGCCTGGATGCCGACCCGGCGCACACCGCGGCAGCGGCCGGGTTCGCCGCCGCGCGCGGGCTGAGCGGCGTGGAGGTCATGACGGCGGACGCCAGGTCCACGGGGCTGCCGTCCGGCTCGTTCGACCTGGTCCACGCGCGGACGCTGCTGGTCAACGTGCCCGACCCGGCGGAGCTTGTCGCCGAGATGACGCGGCTGGCCCGCCCGGGCGGCTGGGTGGCGTGCCTGGAGCCGGACATCGCCAGCGCGTGGTGCTATCCGCCGCACCCGGCGTTCGAGCGGATCTGTGAGATCTTCCCGGTGGTCTTCAGCCGCAACGGGGCCAGCCTGACGATCGGCCGCCAGGTGCCCGAGCTGCTGCGTGGGGCGGGCCTGGAGGTGGCCGGGGTGGAGGCCAGGGTGCAGATGTATCCGGTCGGTCATTCCCGCCGGACGATCCGGCCTGACCTGCTGCGCAGCACGCGCACGCAGGTGGTGGCGATGGGGCTGGCCAGCGAGGCGGAGCTTGATGAGCTGGACGCCGCCGCCCGCGCTCACTTTGACGACCCCAGGACGATCGTGGTGTCGGGCCTGCTGTTCCTGGTCTGGGCGCGCAAGCCCGCCTGACCGGCGATTACCAGACGGAGCCGGGGCGCCAGTCACAGGTGAGCTCGCCCGTGAGGTCCACGGGCACGGATACCGGCAGCACGTAGATCGCGCCGTCGTTGTCCGCCGTGCGGCGGATCCCGTCCGGGGTCAGCGCCGAGGACGGCCCCCGCCACAGCTGCCACCCCCGCGAGGCATAGAGGCGGCCCCCGTCCTCGCTGGCGCCGAGGGCACCGAGCTGATAGCCGGAGCGCACGACTCGCTCCAGCACGGACATCATCGCGGCACCGTGCCCCCGGCGGCGCCGGTCCTCGCGCACCGCGACGCCCTCGATGTACCCGGTGCGCAGCGCCTGGCCCGCGTGCAGCATGCGCCGCTGAACGACGCTCGCGTGACCGACCAGCTCGCCATCCTCAACGAGCAGCGTGTGCACGCCGCCGAGCACGTTCTCGAAGGTGTCGTCGGAGACGGCGCCGAACGCGGCGTCCATCAGGACGCGGATCTCGGCCCTCGTGCTCGCGTCGAGGTCAGCGGTGTGGGCCGTTCGCAGCTCGGGCGCCAATGCCTACTCGACTTCCTTCAGGATGTGCTGCAGCTGCGCCAGCTGGGCACGGAGCACGGCCAGCGATACTAGCAGATGCCGCCCCGTCGCGAGCCGACAGGCGAGCCGCGAACGGATCGTCTCGAACTGCCTTCCCGGCCCGCCTCGGGCCGGCCGTATGCCAGGCCGTCACTGGCGCCCTAGCGGGCTGCCGGCCTGCTCAGCGGGACGGTGCCGCGGCGCTCGGCGAGGATCCGCTTGAGCGCGGGCACGCCGCCCTCGCGTACCGCGAGGTGAACGTCGGTGAGCTGGCGCTGGGCCGC
>DASYXX010000741.1:0-12698 GCA_035934395.1 Streptosporangiaceae bacterium | reverse complement strand
CTGTACCTGAACGAGTGCCGCCGGATGGGGATCAAGGTCCTGCCGCCGGACGTGAACGCCTCGACCGCGATATTCACGCCGGTCGGGCAGGACATCAGGTTCGGCATGGCCGCGGTCCGTAACGTCGGGACGGCCGTGGTGGAGTCGATCGTCGAGGCGCGGACGTCCAAGGGCGCGTTCGAGGGTTTCTCCGACTTCCTGCGCAAGGTGCCGATCAACGTGTGCAACAAGCGGGTGATCGAGTCGCTGATCAAAGCAGGCGCGTTCGACACGTTCGGCCACCCGCGCAAGGCTCTGATGCTCGTGCACGAGGACGCCATCGACAGGGTGATCGAAGACAAGCGGAACGAGATGAACAACCAGTACACGTTGTTCGCAGACGACAGCGATAACGCGTCGATATTCGATGTGCCGGTACCCGACGATGTGGGTGAGTGGGACAAACCCACGATGCTCGGCTTCGAGCGCGAGATGCTCGGCCTGTACGTGTCCGATCATCCCCTGCTCGGCCTCGAGCACGTGATGGGCGAGAGGACCGACTGCTCGATCGGGCAGCTCATCGGCTCCGCGGAGGAAGACGCGGAGCGCGGGCAGCGGCCCGACCGCGGCGACGGCCAGACTGTCACGGTCGGGGGAATCCTGTCCGGCGTGCAGCGCAAGGTCACCAGGCAGGGGGCCGCGTGGGCGGCGGCCACCCTGGAGGACCTCGAGGGCGCGATCGAGGTCCTGTTCTTCCCGGCCACCTACCAGACCTGCATGACCACGGTCATCGACGACGCGATCGTAGTGGTGAAGGGGCGGCTGGACCGGCGCGAGGAGGTGCCCAAGCTGGTCGCGATGGAGGTGAGCGTCCCCGAGCTGACCACGGGCGATCAGGGCCCTTTCGTGGTGTCGATCCTGGAGGCGCGCTGCGTGCCGCCGGTGATCGACCGGTTCCGTGAGGTGCTGCGGACCCACCCCGGGGCGACCGAGGTGCACCTGAAGCTGCTGGCCGGCTCCCGGGCCAAGGTGGTGCGGCTGGATGACAAGCTGCGGGTGCGGCCGTCCCCATCGCTGCTGGCCGACCTGAAGCAGCTGCTCGGGCCGGGCTGCGCGGGCTGACCAGCGCCGCGACCCGCGGCCCAGGCCCGTCCGCCGGGCGGGCCCGCGTATGCAACGCGTTAGAATCGGGTGCGGTGAGCCGGGAAGCCTGGTCGGCGTGAGGTTGCGTTCCTGGGGAGGGCTCGCCATGCCAGCAGTAGCGCAGAACCGGGGGCCGTCCCGGTGATCCGCAGGCTCTTGCGTGGCTCGGAGTGGCGCCGCGAGGTGCTGCGGACCAACCTGTGGCTGGTTCCCGCGGTCGAGGTCCTCGCCGCCGTGCTCCTGTTCATCGGTACCTACGCGCTGGACCGCGCCGCCTACCACGGGGTGTTCCGGGTACCCGGGTGGGCGATCAGCGGGTCCGCCGACGCCGCCCGGCAGATCCTGACCGCGATCGCCGCGGCGATCATCACGGTCGTGGGCGTCGTGTTCTCGATCGTGATCGTCGCCCTGACCCTGACGTCCACCCAGTTCGGGCCCCGCATGCTGCGCAACTTCATCCGCGACCGCGGCACGCAGCTGACGCTCGGCACGTACGTGGCGACGTTCGTGTACTCGATCCTGGCGCTCGGGTCGATCGGCCAGGGCTCGCACGGAGACTTCGTGCCGCATATCAGCATCACGGTGATGCTGGTCCTGATGCTGGCCGACCTCGCGGTGCTCATCTACTTCCTGCACCACATCGCCGTGCAGATCCAGCTGCCCCAGGTGATCGCGGGCATCGCCACCGACCTGGCCCAGGCCACCGAGCTGCAGGCCGGGGACCCGACGGTGGACGCCGGCGCCCAGCTCGCCACGCTGCTGATCGCGGACATGGACGGGCCCGGCGGGGACGTCGCGGCGCCGCGCAGCGGCTACCTGCAGTACATCCAGCACCGGACCCTGGTCCGGATCGCCGCCGAGAAGGACGCCGTGATCCACCTGCGCTACCGGCCCGGCCATTTCCTGGTCCAGGGCCACCCCTACGCGACCGTGTGGCCGGCCAGCGCCGCCGACCAGGTCGCCCGCGAGCTGGCCCGCGCCCACGTCTTCGGGCCGTACCGGACCCTGGCCCAGGACGTCGCGTTCGGCCTCGACCAGCTGGTCGAGATCTGCATCCGGGCGCTCTCCGCCGCGGTCAACGATACCTTTACGGCCCTGACCTGCATTGACTGGATCGGGGACAGCCTGTACAAGGTGACGGGCAGGTGGCAGCCCACGCGCGTCTACCGCGACGCCTCCGGCGCCGTGCGGCTGATCGCGACCGAGATCACCTACGAGCGCCTGGTCCAGCGCGCGTTCGAGAAGGTCCGCCAGGCCGGCCGCGGCATGCCCGCGGTGCTGATCAGGCAGCTCGACGCGCTCGCGAGGATCATGGAACGGGCAACCGCGCCCGAGGACCAGCAGCTACTGCTCGACCAGGCCGCGATGATCGAGCGGCTGAGCGCCGAGTCGGTCGGAGAGCCTTCCGACCGGGCCGATATCAGCCGCGCCCACCAGCGGGTGCTCGACGTGCACGCCAGCCTCGCCGCGCCCGCCTCGGCCCCGGCGACCTAGGCGTCGCGGCGGTTCAGCAGGTAGGCGCCCACGGCGAGCAGCACCGCCGTCCAGAGGCAGAAGACCCCGAACCCCTGCCAGGCGGAGAGCACGTTGCCCTCGGCCGGCGGATGCTGCTGGCCGATCAGGATCCCCGCCTCCTCGGGCAGGTAGCCATTGACGTGCGCGCCCCAGCTGCCAGGCAGCAGCCCGGCGAGAATCGGCAGCACCAGCACGGCGCCGATGGCCGCGCTGATGGCGCCGGCGGTGTGCCGGATCAGCGCGCCGATCGCCAGCGAGAACAGGCCGAGCACGGTGAGGTACAGCCCGGTGCCGACCACCGCGCGGGTGACGTCGGGGTCGCCGAGCGATACCGGCACCCTGCTGTGCAGGATCGCCGAGCCGATGAAGAACGACCCGAACGCGACGATCTCCGCGACCACGATCAGCAGCGCGGCGAACACCACGGTCTTGGCGGTCAGCATCTCGAGCCGCCGCGGCACGGCCAGCAGCGAGGCGCGGATGACCCCGGTCGAGTACTCCGTGGTGATTACCAGGACGCCCAGCACGCAGATCGTGAGCTGGCCCAGGAACAGTCCCGAGCCCAGGATGAAGCCCACGGGATCGAGGATCACTCTCGCGTCCCGGTCCGCGGCCCTAGGACCGTTCCAGTTGGACACGGTCAGCCACGTGAACAGGGCGGTAAGGCCGAGGGAGATCACGACGAACAGGGTCACCGTCCAGACCGTGGACCGCACCGAGCGGATCTTCGTCCACTCGGCGCTCAGCAGGTCGCGCGCGAGGGTGCCGCTTCTGGGCGGCGGAACGGCGGGCACGTGGGCCGACGCCGCGGGCGATTCGGTCGTCATCGGGCGCTCCTGTCCACCGGGTCAGGCTGGCTCCGGGCGTCCGCCGGATCGGGCTCGTGCACGCCGAACTCCAGGCTCCCGGACGTCAGCTCCATGAACGCCTCCTCCAGCGAGGCCAGCGGGGTCAGCTCGTGCAGCACGATCTGCGCGGACGCCGCCAGCTCGCCGATCCGCGCCGCGTCCAGGCCGGTCACCGTCAGCAGCCCGGCACCGTTGGCCGGCGCCAGGGCGCTCGCATCCGCAGAGGCGGAAGCGGCGAGGACGGCCGGCCTGCCGAACGTCGCCGTCCCGGCGGCTGCGGTCTTGTCGCCCGCCGCGGCCGTGCCGCCCGCCGCCTCGATCAGCTTGGCCAGCCGTTCCGCCTCCGGGCTGCGCACGCGGACCGACTTGTCCGTGCTGCGGGCGATCACGTCCTCGGTGCTGGACTCGACGATGAGCTTGCCGCGGCCGATCACGATCAGGTGGTCGGCGGTGACCGCCATCTCGTTCATCAGGTGACTGGACACCAGGATGGTCCGGCCCTCCGCGGCCAGCTGCTTCATCAGGTTCCTGATCCACAGCACGCCCTCGGGGTCCAGCCCGTTCACCGGCTCGTCCAGCAGCAGCACCTCCGGGTCGCCCAGCAGGGCCGCGGCGATGCCGAGCCGCTGGCTCATGCCGAGCGAGAAGCCGCCTGCCCGCTTGCTGGCCACCTCGAGGAGCCCCACCAGCCCCAGCATCTCGTCCACCCTCCGGCGCGGCAGCCCCTGGGTCTGGGCGAGGAACCGCAGGTGGTTGCGGGCGCTGCGGCCGCCGTGCACCGACTTGGCCTCGAGCAGCGCGCCGACCGTGCGCAGCGGCCGGCTCAGCTCGTGGTACGGCTTGCCGTTGATCGTGGCCGACCCGGCGTTCGGATGGTCGAGGCCGAGCACGAGCCGCATGGTCGTGGACTTGCCCGCGCCGTTCGGCCCGAGAAATCCCGTTACCCGCCCGGGCTCGACCGTGAAGCTCAGATCGTCAACGGCCACCTTGGGGCCGTAGCGTTTGGTCAGATCGCGTACCTCGATCATGCAGCTGCTTCCTCGTCGCGCGCCTGTGTCTCAGCCGACCGCACTGCCCACGCCCAAAACTAGCAAGGTTCCCCGTGGCGCCGGGAACGCCCAGCCGGCGCCCCGTGAGCGCCAGCCGGACATTCCAGAAAAAGTGATATCAGTATCGCGGCGGCGCGTCAAACTGATGCGGTGCCGGGCTCGGCCGCGCCCTTCCGGTCAATTCTCCCAGATCTGGGCATGATCGCAAATTCCGGGCGGAGCGGCCGCGACCGTGGCCAGCTGCTGCACCGTGATCTGCGTGGCGGCATGTCGCCGGGCCTGGAGGCCCGGCCGGGCCTCCGGTCACGTAAAGTTGCGCGAAGAATGCCAGAATCCAGTCAGCCTCCGCTCCCGCCCGCGCCTGGCCGCCCCCAGCCGGGCCGCGGTCTCAGCCGATCTGCGTGGGCGGCGCTGATCGCGCTCGTCGTGGTGATCGCCGGGACGGCCGTGCTGGGGGTGGCCACCGGCTTCCTCTGGGCTTCGGTCGCGCCGCGCGCGCTGGCCGTCGTGGTCGCCCGCGGCTCCGCCAATGTGGTCAACCCGGAGACGAGCGCCTTTATCGCGGCCGACGGCTGGTTCACGCTGCTGACCGCGGTGGGCGGCGTCATTTCCGGGCTGCTCGGCTACGCGCTCGCGGTCAGGCGGCATGGCGCGCTCGCGATGACCGGTGTCCTCCTCGGCGCGCTGGCCGCCACGCTGATCGCGATGTGGATCGGCCAGCGCTCCGGCACCGCCGCCTTCAGCCACAGCCTCTCGATCGACCGCCCCGGCACGCGGCTGCACGTGCCGCTGGCGCTGGGCGGACGCGGCCCGCTCGCGTTCTGGCCACTCGCCGCCGGTCTCACCGCCGGCGGCATCGAACTGATGGTCCTGCTGCGAGAGCGTCGGCGACGGCCCGCGCCCATGCACGCCTACGGTTCGCAGCGGTACGGCGCGGCCGCCGCGTCCGCCGGCCCGTACGCGTTCACCGGCCGCGACGGGCGCCCCGCGCCCGGCGAGCAGGTCGGCCAGAATGGTTCCGCACCACCGAGGCTGGCCGGGCCCCGGGAGCCGGGACCGGCCCAGGACCCCCGCGACTAGCCGGTCGCCGGCGGCCGGTCCGCGCCCGCCGCACGGGGGTGCTGCCCTGCCCGGATCTGTGCGGGCAGGGCAGCGGAAGCGGGTTGAGTCAGCTCTTGACCGCGATCCGGCGGGCCTGCGCCTGCGGCGCCTTCGGCAGGCGCACGGTCAGGACGCCGTCGGTCAGCTTGGCGTCGATCTTCGCCGGGTCGGCGTCGGACGGCAGGCTCGCCCGGTAGGCGAACTTGCCCTGACGGTGGCGCAGCGCCTTGCCCTCACCGTTCTGGCTGACTTCCCCGGTGACGCGCAGCTCGTTGCCGACGAGCTCGACGTTGACGTCGTCGCTCTTCATGCCAGGAAGCTCGGCGCGCACCATGTAGGCGTCATCGGTCTCGTCGGTTTGCACCGCCGGAACCCACGACTCCGAGCCGCCGTCGCCCGCCGACTCGAACAGCTGGCCCATGCGGTTCCACAGCTGCGCGAACTCGCCGAACGGTTCCCAGTACTCCCTTGGCCAGGCGCCGCGCCAGCGCTCCGCCGATCGACGGCGTGGTACAGGCAGGGTCATCCCTTGATCACCTCCAGTTGAGTAGCCACTTTTCGCCCCGGTCACGGACGGCCGCCGATGCGGATCCGGCGCGCTCGTCCCGCATGGTCCTCTACCGCGGGCGGGTCCGGCTGAAACTGCTGGCGCATGGCTATCCGCGCCGTCTAGACAGGTGGCCCGGCCGCGGCGGCGCGGCCGGGCCACTGCCCCCGGGGAAGGCGGATGGCTTTGCCCGAGCTATTCACGGATGGTAACAGTCCAGTAACGTTACGTAGTGCATATTGGCCTAAGCCGCATCCGGGCCCGCTGGCCCGTGGGCGCCGGACGGGGCCGGTACCTCAGACGGCCGCCATCGCGGCGCCGACGATCCCCGCGTCGTTGTGCAGCGTCGCCGGGACCACCTCGGCGCGCAGGCCGGTCAGCAGCGGAAGGAACTTGTCGGACTTCCGGCTGATGCCCCCGCCGATGATGATCAGCTTGGGCGAAAGCAGCATCTCCATGTGCTCCAGGTACTCATCGACCCGCCCGGCCCACTTGCCCCAGCTGAGCGCGTGCTCCTCCCGGACGATCTCGGCTGCGCGCTTCTCCGCCTCCTTGCCGCGGATCTCGACGTGGCCGAACTCGGTGTTCGGCACCAGGATGCCGTCGATGAACAGGGCGCTGCCGATCCCGGTTCCAAGCGTCAGCATGAGCACCGTCCCCTGCTGGCCGACGCCGGCGCCGAACCTCATCTCGGCCAGGCCGGCCGCGTCGGCGTCGTTGATCACTCTGACCGTCAGCCCGGTGGCGGTCTCGAACAGCTTGACCGCGTCCGTCCCGATCCAGGACTTGTCCACGTTCGCGGCGGTCCTGATGATCCCGTCCGCCACGACGCCAGGAAACGTGATGCCCGCCGGGCCGGTCCAGGAGAAGCGCGTGACCAGCTCGCTGACGACGCCGGCGACCGCCTCGGGCTCCGACGGGTGCGGGGTGTCCAGCTTGACCCGCTCGGAGACCAGCGTCCCGGTATCCAGGTCCACCGGCGCGGCCTTGATGCCCGTCCCGCCGATGTCAACGCCCAGTACGTGAGCCATCTGACCTCCGTTGGTCGCACTATGGGGATTTGGGTGCCGTGATCAAGCGTAGGTCAGCACGGTGAACAGCCGGGGCCCTCGCCCGAGCCCCCGCCCCGGCGAGGCGCTAGCGCGGCCCGAGCAGGCCCGGGCGGGTCGGCGCGGCCAGCCAGGCGCGCACCTGGTCGTGGTGGTCCGACCAGGCCGACCACGTCGTCTCCGCCCACAGCCGGACCACGCCGGCCCGCGCCGGAGCCCCGGCGTCAGCGACGTCCCTGACGGTGACCGAGTAGGCGGCGGGGCGCGGTTCGAGCATCGGGTAGCCGCCAGGGCGATGGGCCCAGGAGCCCAGCAGCTGGCGCAGCCTGATGCCGGGGACATCGTGTTCGAGCGCGGCGCACAGGCTCATCAGGTGCACGGCGACCGACTGGCGGCCCTGGCGGTCCGGATTGGTTGCGTGCTGGGCCGCGTACGAGTCGATCATCCACTGGGCGGTATCGATGCCTGACCGGCCGGTCAGCCCGACCTTCCAGTCCTCGAGCCCGGTGTAGAGCGACCAGCAGCCGGGCGCCGCGAGCATGTAGCCGTGCGCGGGCCCCTCGATATCCGGGACCAGCCCCCCGCAGCCGAAGCATCGGACGTCGCCCACCCGGCGAGATTACCGGCCAGGGACCTGCGATCAGCGCCGCCGGACGATGATCGCCGCGGCGAGCCGTTCACCGGCCCGTCACCGGCCCGCGATTGACTGGGCCGGACAGATCCGAGATCGCGCCGGGCGCGGTCCTGGTTACCGGCCCCGTCGGCTGGGGCATGACCTGTGCGCCCGCTTTCGCCGAGGAGAGGTTCGCGTGAGCATGGCATCGCACGGGCCGATCACCGTGGCCTGCCTGGACATGGCGGGCACGACCGTGGCCGATGACGGCAGCGTCATCGCCGCGTTCTCCGCCGCGGTCGAGCAGTTCGGGTTGCCCGCGGGCACGCCCGGCTACGACGACGCGCTGGCGTACGTGCACCAGACCATGGGCCAGTCCAAGATCGAGGTTTTCCGGCACATCCTGGGCGCCGAGGAGTCCGCGCGGAAGGCGAACGCCGCGTTCGAGGAGCACTACGCGGCGTCTGTGCGGTCCGGCGCGGTCGCGCCGCTGCCCGGCGCGGAACAGACGTTCGCGGCGCTGCGGGCGGCCGGGATCAGGGTCTGCCTGGCCACCGGGTTCTCGCCCGCGACCAGAGATGCCTTGCTCGACGCGCTGGACTGGCGCCCGCTGATCGACCTGGCGCTGTCGCCCGCGGACGCCGGCCGCGGGCGCCCCTGGCCCGACCTGCCGCTGACCGCGCTGCTGCGCCTGCGCGGGGGAGCGGTCAGCGAGCTCGCCGTCGCCGGCGACACCGCGAGCGACGTGCAGTCCGGGCTGCGGGCCGGCGCCGGGCTCGTCGCCGGGGTGCTGACCGGCTCGGCCAGCCGGGAAGACTTGGAGCGGGCGCAGGCGCCGGTAATCCTCGAGGGCATCGCCGGCCTGCTGCCCCTGCTGGGCATCGGCGCGGCGGGCTAGCCCGTCAGCGGCCTGCCAGCGCCCAGCAGCTCGCGAAGCGCGGCCAGCACCTCCCGCGCGTCGCCGTCCGCGGTGACCTCCGGGTCGAGATGCAGAAATTCGAGCCGGGGGGAGTGGGCACGCGGCGGCGGCGCGGGCGAGCGGACGGCGCGGCGGGTGGCCTAGGGGGCTGGTGTGGTCAGCGTGACGATTTGGGCTGGGCTCACCGCGACCTGGCGCGCGTCAGGCCGAATGGATGTACCGGAGGGCTTGTTATAGCGAGCCCAACGGTTCATCCACGATCGAAGGCCGGGCGTCGAGCGCCCGAGCTGCCGAACTCACTGACCGACGCGGCCCCGCAGCCAGGCGCTGAGCAAGTCGAGCGCGATCACCATGAGCAGCACCATGAGGACGTAGGTCATCATTACGTTGAACTGGAACTCCTGGATGGCTTGTGTGATGTAGAAGCCGATGCCGCCGGCGCCGACGATGCCGAGGGTGAGAGAGTCGCGCACGTTCACGTCGACGCGGTACAGGAACAGGCTGGTGAACTGGCGGATCACCGAAGGCAGCACGACATGGGTGGCCGTCTGGGCGGCGGAGGCCCCGGCCGAGCGAAGCGCCTCGACCGGTCCCTGGTCGGTCTCTTCCATCGCCTCGGACCAGAGCTTGCCCATCACCCCCATGTTGTGAGTGATGATCGCGAGGACACCCGGGAACGCGCCGAGACCTACCGCGGTCACGTAGATGAGTCCCCAGATGAAGCTCGGGATCGCACGGAAGAACGACATCAGCCCGCGGGCAAGCTGGTAGACGACGATGTTCTTCGAGGTCGTCCGCGAGCCGAGGAGCGCGAGGAGCAACGCGAGCGGAATCGAGAGCGTGGTACCCAGCAGGCCCATCGAGAAGGTCACCACGACCTGGCCCAGCGCCGGCCCCACTATCTTCCAGTGCAGGTCAGGAGGCAAGGCGCCGGCCGTCCTGACGTCGCCGAACAGGAACGACCAGATGCCGTGCCAGCCCTTGACCAGCTCGGGCAGGGAGAACTGCGTCTCGCGCACCGCCACGACATGCAGCCCGACGACCACGCCGAGCACCACGGCCATGGTCACGAGCGACCGGACGCCGCGCGGACGCGGCGGCACCGGAAGCCGCCGGGCTGGCGCGGTGCTGCGGGTCGTACTCATGCGAGGCCTCCCTCGATGGCGTAATCGGGGGCGTAGAGGGCATCCACGTCGGCGTCGGTCAGCGCGGACGGCGCGGTGTCGAGGGTGATCCGGCCGCCGGTCAGGCCGACGATGCGGTCGGTGTGGCGCCGCGCGAGATCAGGCTGGTGCAGGACGGCGGAAACCGCGATCCCGTCGTCGGCCAGGGAGCGCAGCAGCCGCATCACCTGCTCGGCCGCTGCCGGGTCGAGGGCGGAGACCGGCTCGTCGGCGAGCAGGACGCGCGCGCGCTGGCACAGGGCGCGGGCCACCGCCACGCGCTGCTGCTGTCCGCCGGACAGTCGGCTGGCGCGGTCGTGCGCGCGCTGAGCCAGACCGACCCGGTCGAGGCAGCCCATCGCCTCCTCGCGTACGTCGGTGGGGAACGCGTCCGGCGCCCACGCCTGCCGGAAGGAGAGCCGGCCGAGCGCACCCGCGCAGACGTTCTCGAGCACGGTGAGCTGCGGAACGAGGTAGATCTTCTGGAAGACCATCGCGAACTCGGGGACGTGCTCGCCGCTCCGGACGTTCCGGCCCGCGACGCTCACGCTCCCGCTATCGAACTTGGTCAGGCCGCTGATACAGCGGAGCGAGGTCGACTTCCCTGAGCCGTTGGCCCCCAGGATGCTGACCACCTCTCCGGCATTTACGTCGAGGTCGAAGCCGTCGAGGACGACCCGGTCGCCGAAGCGCTTGGTCAGGCCCCGCACGGACAGTGCCGGAGAGGTGGTCAGCGAGGTCATTACAGATTCGAGGAGGTGAGGTTCAGCGCCTTGGCGAGGCTGAAGAGCTGCGAGTAGGCAGTACTGGTGACCGCGAGCATCTCGTGGCCGCTGGGCGGCGGGGTGAAGCCCAGCTCGGTGGCGAGGGTGGTCGAGCCCGTCGTGAAGTCGCTGGACGGCAGGCCGAGCAGCGCGTTCTTGATCGCGGTCTGGGCTGCCGCCGACAGCGACGCGGACGCGCAGACCGGATCGTTAGGGATCGGCGCCGACTTCCAGATCTGGGTGTACTGCGACGGGACGAAGGTGTGAGACGCCATCGCGGACGCCGCGGTCTGGCTGTTGATCTCGGCGGCGTCGACCTTGCCGTGCAGCAGCGCCTCGAGCGACTCGGGGTGACCGCCGGCGTACTCGGTCTTGACCTTTCCCGAGACGCCGGCCTGGATGAGCGCATAGCGCGGCTCCCAGTCGCCGGAGGTGGAACCGACCGAGGACAGCGCGATGGTGTGGCCGGCGAGCTGCTTCAGGCTCGTGATCGGGCTGCCCTTCTTCACCCAGATGCCGGCGGTGTATGTCGACAGCTGGCCATTCGACTGTGCGTACGAGGCCAGCGGCACCGCATTGGCCTGCTGCGAGGCGAAGACGAAGCCTGCCGGGCCGAACTCGCCCATGTCGAGCTTGCCGTTCTTCATCGCCAGGATCTCCGCGACGTAGGACTCGGCGATCTGGAGGTTGATCTTGCAGCCGAGCGCCTTGCCGAGGGCAGTCGACATCGCCTGGTACGCCGGGATCAGCGCCGAGGCGTTGTCGTACGGCTCGACGCCGAAGGTGAGCGTGCCCTTGGGGCACGCGACGTGGGATGCGGTCGAGCCGGTCGAGGCCGCGTGGTTGCTGGACGAGGACGTGCTGCTGCCGCTGGAGCCGCACGCGGCGAGGCCGAGGCCCAGCGTGACGACGCCGCAAACGGCGGCGAGGCGATAGAGCTTCTTCATCGTGATCTCTCCTGGGTAGCGCGTGATGCAGCGGATGTTGCGATTCAGAGGAGCTGGTCGAGGACCGCAGGAGCGACCCCCAGGGCGGTGGTCATGCCGATCCCCGAGGTCACCGACACGACCCGGGTGCCCGGGTGCGGCTGAGCGATCAGGAAATCCGTCATCGGCGACTCGGCATAGATGCCGCGCCACCGGCGCCGGACGGTGAGCTTCGCACCGAGCAGGCGAGACCCTTCCCGGAGCAACAGCTCAGCGACGCCTTCATCGTCGAAGGGCTGATGTGTACGGCCGTAGTGGTGGGTGTCGCCGAGGACCACCGAGCCGTCGGGACGCTGAGTCAGCATCAGGTTGACGACCCGGTCGAGCAGTTCCGGCTGCTGCTCCTCGATCTCGGCGCGGACGGCGGCCACCGATGGCATCGCCGCGAGAGCCGAGTAGCGCAGCATGCCGGTGCCCGTCACGATCGCGGGGCCGATCCGCACGTTCCCGGGCGGCGCGACCTCGAGCATCCGCAGCAAGCAGCGGTGAACGCCATAAGCCTCGGCGATGTCAGGAAAGAGCCGATCGAGACCGTGGCCGCCGGCGTACACGATCCTCGCGCCGTGGAAGTCGCCCCGCGAGGTGTGCACGACGCCTTTCCCGACCGATCCCACGTGGGTGTTCCATGCGAACCGGACGCCCGTGGACTCCAGCCATGCGGCTAGCGCCGGAATCGCCTCGCGCGGGTCGATACGCAGGTCCTGCGGCAGGTGCGCGCCGCCGACGACCTCCGCGGTGGCCAACGGGAAGAGGTCGCGCACCTGCCCGGGCCCGAGCAGGCGAGTCACATCGCGATGCTCACCCGCGAACTCCTCCAGGACCGCGAGCTCAGCCTTGCTTCGCGCGACCACCACGGTGCCGGCCTCGAGGAGCTCGAAGCGGGCCTTCGGAGCGAGTTGGAGCCAGCGGTCACGTGCCGCAGCCGCGTAGGCTGCCGCTTCGCCGCCCTGGAGCGTGGTCCCGACGTGGCCGAAGTTGCGGACCGAGGCACCGACCGCGCGCAAGTCGCGCTCGACGACGAC
>DASYXX010000691.1:0-17527 GCA_035934395.1 Streptosporangiaceae bacterium | reverse complement strand
CAACTCGATATATCCGGGCCGAGCGGCGCAGCGGCGGGCGCGCTCCAGCGTGGCCGGAACGAATGACTCTTCCACGGGCGGACCAGCAACGCAGGAAGCCAGGGCCATCCTCCACCTCAACCAAGTAAGTATTTACTCAATACCTTTACATTAGCATGCGCCGCCCTTCGCGGCGAGCGGCCATCCGTCTCGGAACAGGGGCGTCCGGTGAGTCGCCGCTCTCCGGTGTGCGCTCGGCCTGGGCGTTACAGCGTGCGCTCGGCCGGACGCCGCCGCTGCCGCTCGAGCCTGACGTCCCCGCCACTGCACGCTTTGATCGGTAAGATCTCCAGGTACTGAGAAAGTGAGCGTACACTCATCTGTGGCTCGCCTGTTCTTCGTCATAAGGGGGCTGTCCGTGGGATCGATGGAAGGCCGGGTCGCGGTCATCACTGGGGCCAGCCGCGGGATCGGGGCGCATATCGCGGAGCTCTTCGCGGCCGAGGGGGCGGCCGTTGCCCTGGTCGCCCGGACCGCGGAGCCGGGCACGTCGCGGCTGCCTGGCTCGCTCGAGGAGGTCGCCGGGCGCATCCGGGGGCGCGGGGGCCAGGCGGTCGCCCTGCGCGCCGACCTGACCGACCCCGACGACCTCGAGTCGGTCGCGCCGCGGGCGGCCGAGGCGCTCGGGCCCGTCGACACCCTGGTCAATAACGCGGGAGTCAACTTTTACGGCCCGGCGCTTGAGGTCACGGCGCGACGTTACGGATTGATGTTTCAGATCAACGTGCACGCACCGTTCCGCCTCTGCCAGGTCCTGATCCCCGGGATGGTGGAACGGGGGCGGGGCTGGGTGCTCAACATCACCTCCAAGCAGGCGCGGAATCCCAAGGGCCCGCCGTACCCCGACTGGGCGCGCGACGGGTCTGTGCCGTACGGGATGTGCAAGACGGCGCTCGAGCGGCTCACCACCGGCCTGGCCGCGGAGCTCGAGGGCACCGGCGTCAGCGTCAACGCCCTCGGCACGTCCGGGCTGGTGGTGACGCCCGGCGTGGCGGCGGTCGCGCCGCACACGCCGGACAGCGTCCCGGTCGAGCCGGACGACGCCATGCCCGACGCGGCCCTGCGGCTTTGCACCGCCCCGCCGGGGGCCATCACGGGCCGTATCGCCTACAGCATGGAGCTGCTCGGCAGGCCGTTCACCGAGGGGCCCTGGTCGCTGGCGGCCACGTTCTGAAGGTTCCCGGGGGGAGGCCGCGGCCGCGCGCGGGGGGCGAGGCGCGATGCGGAGGGCGCGGCTTTGCGCCGGGAGCCGCCCGACCGTAGAGTCGTACCGGCAATATTAACGAGTGCTCACTCTCATAACGAGCGCGCTGCGCGGAGGAGACGGGGCGGATGACATCGAGGCTGGCCGAGGAAGTCCGGGTGATCGACGCCGACACCCACATGACCGAGCGTCATGACCTGTTCACCTCGCGGGCGCCGGCGAAGTACGCCGACCTCGTGCCCCACGTCGTCCAGGTTGACGGCAAGCCGCACTGGATCGTCGGCGAGAAGAATTACGACATGGGCCCGGCCCGCGCGGGCGGGGTCATCGACCGGCAGGGCAACAAGTACGCGTTCGAGGAGTGCAAGCTCAACCCGATCGAGTGGGTGCACGAGGCCGCCTGGGACCCGGTGAAGCGGCTGGCCCTGATGGACGAGTGCGGCGTCTACGCCCAGGTTGTCTACCCGAACGCGGTCGGCATCGGCGGCCAGCACCTGGTGCACGGCACCGACAACGACGCGCTGCGCCAGGTGTGCATCCAGATCTACAACGACTACATGGCCGAGGTGCAGGAGACGTCGGGGCACCGGTTCCTCCCGATGCCGATCCTCCCCGCCTGGGACGTCGAGGCCTGCGTCCGGGAGACCGAGCGGCTGGCCGGCCTGGGGTTCCGCGGCGTCAACATGACCATGGACCCGCAGGACAGCGGCGCCCCCGACTATGCCAGCCGCTCCTGGGACCCGCTGTGGGCGGCCTGCGCCGACCTGAGCATGCCGGTGCACTTCCACATCGCGTCGAGCCTCACGGCCAACTCCTTCTACGGGAAGTACTTCTGGCCGTCCGTCCACCAGAACCTCAAGCCGGCCATCGGCGGCGCCATGCACTTCATCAACAACGGCCGCATGGTGATCAACAGTGTCTACGCGGGGATCTTCGACCGGCACCCGAAGCTGAAGTTCGTCTCGGTCGAGAGCGGCATCGGGTGGATCCCGTTCATCCTCGAGGCGATGGACTACGAGATCACCGAGAACGCGCCGGAGCAGGCGGCCGAGCTGTCCCGGAGGCCGTCGGAGTACTTCAGGGACCACTGGTACGGCACGTTCTGGTTCGAGGACAACTTCGGCGACCTCCAGTACCTCATCGACAAGGTGGGCGAGGACAACGTGCTGTTCGAGACCGACTTCCCGCACCCGACCTGCATGTATCCCGACCCGCTCGGCACGGTCGAGCCGAAGATGCTCACGCTCCGCCCGGAGACCCGGCGCAAGGTGCTCGGCGAGAATGCAGCGAGGCTGTACCGCCTGTGAGAAGGGGAGGGTCCAGATGAAGCGAAGCACCGAACGGATCCTCACGACCCACTGCGGGAGCCTGCCGCGGGCGCCGGAGGTGCTGACGATGCTCGAGGAGGCCTTGGCGGGCCGGGCCCCGGACCGGGCGAGGTTTGATGCCGCGGTACGCGAGGGCGTCGCCGATGTGGTCGGGCGGCAGGTCGCGGCCGGCGTCGACGTCGTCAACGATGGCGAGATGAGCAAGCAGTCGTTCATGGGCTACTACCTGGAACGGCTCGGGGGGCTCACCATGACGGAGATCGACGCCACGGACGCGGAGCCGGTGCGGGGGCCGTCGGCGGAGACGAAGGACTACCCGGGTTATGCCGAGCGGTGGGGGCTGCCTCCGGGCCGGGCGGCCGTACAACGGCAGGCCGGAGGCGGTGTGCCGCGGGTCGTGGCCCCGGTCGCGACTGGGCCCGTGACCTACACCGGCACCTCGGCGCTGCGGCGAGACATCGACAGCGTGCTTGCCGCGGCCAGGTCCGCCGGCGCCACCGACGTGTTCATGACCGCGGTCCCTCCCGGTGGCACCCGCTTCGGCTTCGGCGCGGTGAGCGCGAACCAGTACTACCCGACCCAGGAGGAGCTGGAGGAGGCCGTCTGCGAGGCCATGCGCGTGGAGTACGAGGCCATCGTCGGCGCGGGCATCGTGCTGCAGCTGGACTGCAACTGGGGGGCGTTGTCCCGGCTCGCCCCTTACTCCACCGAGGACGTGCGGCGGATGATCGCTCACGGGATCGAGCTGATGAACCACGCGACGCGCAACATCGACCCCGACATGATGCGGATCCACCTGTGCTGGGGAGCTGATGAGGCTCCCCACCACAGGGACCTGCCCCTGGAAGCCATCGTCGACCTGATGCTGACCGCCCGGCCGGCGGGCCTCGGGGTGGTGGCGGCGAACGGCCGCCACGAATGGGAGTGGCGGGTATGGAAGTACGTCAAGGTGCCCGACGGGAAGGTCATCATCCCCGGGGTGATCGACTCGACCACCAACATCATCGAGCATCCTGAGACGGTGGCCGAGCGCATCCGGCGCTTCGCCGACGTGCTGGGCCGGGAGAACATCATCGCCGGAGTGGATTGCGGGCTGGACACGGTCGCCGGCTCGGCCCAGGTGGTTCCCGAGATCGCCTGGGCGAAGCTTGCCTCGCTGGCGGAGGGCGCCCGCCTGGCCGACTCGGCCTTGTACTGAGACTTAGGTCCGGGCTCGGGCCGCGGTCCGGGCTCGTGCCGCCGCCGCGCGCCCAGCGGCGGCGAAGGCGGCCGGGTCCCAGTCTGGCCCGCTGGCTACGCGTGCCGCCTCGAGCGCGAGCGCCGCGTTCAGCCCCAGGTCCGTTCCCTGGTCGTACAGCGACAGGACCTCGCCGGCCGCGGGCGTGCCCGCGATCTGGCTAACCAGCTCCGCCGTGAAGGGCAGCAGCTCGCCGTGCGGGACGACGTGGTTGACGAGACCGATGCGCAGCGCCTCGCCGGCGTCGACGAAGTTCCCGGTGACCGACATCTCGCGCGCCTTGCGCAGACCCACCGCCCTCGGCAGCAGGGCGGTCAGGCCCCAGGCGGGGACGACGTTCAGGCGGGCGTGGGTATCGGCGAACCGGGCCCGCTCGGACGCCACGACGAACGTGGCGCTGAGGGCGATCTCCAGCCCGCCCGACACGCACGCGCCGTTCACCGCGCACACGACCGGCGTGCGCATGGCCCGCAGCGCGCGGCCCGGGTTCACCGTGAACCGCCGCTGCCGGGGGTCGAACGACGGGTCGACCTCCTTGTAGTCCACGCCCGCGGTGAACACCGGGTCGGTGCCGGTCACGATCACCGCCCTGACCGACGCGTCGCGGTCGGCCTGGTCGAGGAGCTCGCAGAACTCGCGCCGCATGGCGACGGTGAGCGCGTTCTTCGCCTCGGGCCGGTTGAACGTGATCGTGCGGACGCCGCTGGAGTCATGCACCAGGAGAGCGCTCAACGGGCCGCCTTCACGGAGAAACGGCTGTTGTCCCAGGTCAGCAGCCGTGGACCCGGCACGAAGCGGAAAAAGGCAAAGTCGGCGTAACGCTCGCGGGCCGAGTCCGGCAGGTCGGCCGGCGCCGTACGGAACGCCGCGTATTTCTCATCTATGGCCGCGGCGATACGGGCCTTGCCCGGGTCATCGTCGACCGGCTCCACGTGGCCGGACAGGTGCACGGCACACAGCTCGGCCCAGCGCTGCCCGGACTCGACGAGGAACGACGCCCGGGGATCGCGGCGGATCCGCGCGACCTTCTTGGCCCGGGTCGGCGTCTGGAAGCAGATCGTCCGGTCGAGCACCACGAACCAGGTGGGAAGCGTCACCGGGGCGCCGTCGGCCCGGAGCGTGGTCAGGATGCCGGTGTGCGCCCGGCCGAGGACATCCCAGGCCTCGTCGGGTGTCAGCCGAATGCTCATCAGTCCGTCCGGATCCAGACCGCCTTGGTGTACAGGTACTCGCCCAGCGCCTCGGGACCCATCTCGTGGCCCCAGCCGCTCATCTTGTAGCCGCCGAACGGCACCACGGGGTCGAACAGATTGTAGGTGTTGACCCACACCGTCCCGGCGCGCATGTCCTGGGCGAGGCGGTGCGCCTTGCCGACGTCCCGGGTCCATATCCCGCCCGCGAGGCCGTAGCTGGTGGCGTTCGAGCGCGCCGCCACCTCCTCGATCGAGTCGAACGGCAGGAGGCAGCCGACCGGGCCGAAGATCTCCTCACGCGCCACCCGCATGCCGTCCTCGACGTCGACCAGCACCGTGGGCGGGACGAAGTAGCCGCCGGCCAGCTCGCCGTCCTGCACCCGCTCCCCGCCGACCAGGACGCGAGCACCTTCTTCCCGCCCGATGTCGAGGTAGCCGGTCACCCGCTCCAGCTGCGCCTCCGACACCAGCGGCCCGATCCGGGTCTCCGGGTCGAGGCTGTTGCCGACCTTCAGCTTCGCCGCATAGGCGGTCATGGCCTCGGCGAACTGCTCGTAGATCGGGCGCTCGACGAAGACCCGGGTCCCCGCGCAGCACGCCTGCCCCGAGTTGCCGAACACACCCATCGACGCCCCGGGGACGGCGCGGCGAAGCTCGGCGTCGGCGAAGACCACGTCGGGCGACTTGCCGCCGAGCTCGAGGGTGACCTTCTTGAGGTTCCCGGCCGCGGCGCGGACGATGCTCTGCCCGGTGACCGTCGAGCCGGTGAACGCGACCTTGTCCACGTCGGGATGCTCGACCAGCCTGGCGCCGACCGTCTCGCCGTACCCGGTCACGATGTTGACCACCCCGTCCGGCAGGCCCGCCTCGCTCAGCAGCTCACCGATGCGCAGCGCGACCAGGCTCGCCTCCTCGGCGGGCTTGAGGACCATGGTGCAGCCCGAGGCCAGCACCGGGGCCACCTTCCAGAGGACGTTGTTGACCGGGCTGTTCCAGGGGATGATCGACGCGACGACGCCAACCGGCTCCTTGAGCGTGTAGGTGAACATTGACCAGGGCTGCGAGTTGGGCAGCGTCTGACCGTGGATCTTGGTCGCCCACCCGGCGAAGTAGCGGAGCACCTCCGCGGCGGCCGCGGCGCCGGCGCCGGGCGAGCGGCCGGCCGGCATCCCCATGTCCACCGCCTCCAGCAGGTGGAGCTCGGCGTAGTTCGCCTCGATGACGTCGGCCAGGCGCCACACCAGCGCTTGGCGCTCCATGGGCTTCATCGCGTGCCAGGGGCCCTCGAAGGCCTGCCGGGCGGCGGCCACGGCCCGGTCGGCGTCGGCGGTCCCGCCCTCGGCCACCTCGGCGATGACCTTCCCGGTCGAGGGGTTGATGCTCGCGAACGTCGTGCCCGAGGCCGCCTCGACCCACTCCCCGCCGATCAGCAGCTTCTTCGGCCCCCCGGCCAGGAACGGCAGCTCCGGAACGCTGGTCACGGCGTGAGTCGACATCGGTGCTCCTTCGCCAGCGGGCAAGCTTGTTAATAAGCGCTTACTTCTCACCGGCCAGCCTAGCACCTATGCTTCATGCCATGGAGTCCGGTCAGCGTGCTGCCAGCATCGGCGCCCTGGCGCTGGCTGCGGCGAGACGATTCCCCGACGTGGAGGCGATCGTCGACGGGAGCGTGCGGATCAGCTACGCCCGGCTCGGGCACGAGGTCGTCCGCTCCACGCGGGCGGCCATGAACGCCGGGATCAAGCCGGGCGACCGGGCGTCGATCTGGGCCCCGAACGGCCACCGGTGGATCATCGCAGCGCTCGGCGTGCTCGGCGCCGGCGGCGTGCTCGTGCCGCTCAGCACCCGGTTCAAGGGCGGCGAGGCCGCGTATGTGCTGGGAAAGGCCGGCGCCTGCGTGCTGTTCACCGACAACGGGTTCCTGGGCACCGACTACCCGGCGATGCTGCGCGGCTGGCTCGCTCAGGCCGGAAGGGAGGGGGGGAGGGCGGCGGGACTGCCGGAGCTCCGCGACGTGGTCGTGCTGGACGGCGAGGCGGGCTCCGACACCTCCTGGGCTGATTACCTCGCCGCCGGCGAGCACGCCAGCGACGGGGCGGCCCGGGACAGGATCGGCCAGGTGGCCGGCGACGACCTGTCCGACATCCTGTTCACCTCAGGTACCACCGGGCGCCCCAAGGGCGCGATGAGCACGCACGCTCAGGCGCTCCGCCTGTACGAGACGTGGTGCCCCATCGTCGGGCTGCGCGAGCGCGACCGCTACCTCATCGTCAACCCGTTCTTCCATAGCTTCGGCTACAAGGCGGGGTGGGTAGCAGCGATCATGCAGGGGGCTACCGTCGTCCCGATGGCGGTCTTCGACGTCGCCCGCCTCGCTGAGCTCGTGCAGCGGGAGCGGATCACCTTCCTGCCCGGGCCGCCGACGCTGCTGGCCGAGCTCCTGCGGTTCAGCGATCGTGACCGCTTCGACCTGTCGTCACTGCGCACCACGGTGACCGGGGCCGCCGACATCCCCGTCGAGCTGATCAGGCGGCTGCGCAGCGAGATGACGTTCGAGACGATCATCACCGGATACGGGCTGACCGAGACCAACGGCCCGGCGGCGATATGCCGCGCCGACGACGATCCCGACACCATCGCCAGCTTCTGCGGGGCGGCGATTCCCGGCACCGAGCTGAAGATCACCGGGCCGGGCAGCTCGGAGCTGCCCCGCGGCGAATCAGGCGAGATCGTGGTCCGCGGTTATCACGTCATGGCCGGCTACCTCGACGACCCGGCGGGCACCGCGGCGGCCGTCGACGCGGACGGCTGGCTACACACCGGCGACATCGGGCTGATGGACGACCGCGGCTACCTCAAGGTAACCGGGCGCATGAAGGACATGTACAGCGTCGGCGGCTTCAATGCCTACCCCGCCGAGATCGAGAACGTGCTGCTCGGCAACGCCGACGTCGCGCAAGTCGCCGTGGTAGGCGTGCCGGACGAGCGCCTGGGCGAGGTGGGCATGGCCTTCGTGGTGCCGCGGGCCGGCGGGGCGCTGACCCCGGGGGAGCTTCTCGGCTGGGCCCGCGGCCGGATGGCTAACTACAAGGTGCCCCGCTACGCGGAGTTCTGCGACCGCCTGCCCACCAGCGCCGTGGGCAAGGTCGCCAAGGATGAACTGCGCGAGCGCGGCCGGGCGCACCTCGCGACGCAGGAAGCGAGCGCGGTCGGCGCGCGTCGCGATGGAGGAAGCGGCGCGGCGGGCGCGCGTCGCGATGGAGGAAAAAGGAGTCTGGTGACCGTGAGCAAGCAATGGAAGGTCGGTGACGTCACCGTCACGATGGTCATCGAGCGCCATAACGAGATGGCGGCCGAGAACTTCATCCCCGGGGCGGCGGGCGAGGCCCTCGCGCGGCACCGGGAGTGGCTGCGCCCGTGGGCGGTCAGCGACGCCGGCCACCTGCGGTTCGTCATGCAGGCTCTGTGCCTGGAGACCGACGGCCAGAAGACCATAGTCGATACCTGTATCGGCCCGCGTCAGCTGCCCGAGATCTACGCCGGGCTGGAGAACGACGGGTCGTTCATCGACGCCCTCACCGCGGCCGGCTTCGGCCGTGACGACGTCGATCTGGTCATCAACACCCACCTGCACTTCGATCACGTGGGCTGGAACACCATCCGGGAAGACGGGGAATGGGTCCCGACCTTCCGCAGAGCCCGGTACCTGATCGCGAGACGGGAGTACGAGCACTGGCTGGCGACTCCCGAGGAGGACCACGCCGCCTCGAACGTGCTCAACTTCGACGACACGGCCGTGTCGCTGGTCCGGGCCGGGGTGGCCGACCTCGTCGAGACCGACCACCGGGTGAGCGACGCGATCCGCCTGGTTCCGACGCCCGGCCACACCCCGGGGCACGTCTCGGTCAGCGTCACCTCCGGCGGCGAGGCCGCGCTCATCACCGGCGACTGCGCTCACCACGCCGTGCAGCTGGCGGAGCCGGGCTGCTGCTCGCTGGCGGACGCCGATCCCGGCATGGCGACGGCCACGCGGCAGCGCCTGATCCGCGAGCACGCCGACACCGGCGTGCTCGTCATCGGGTCCCATTTCCCGCCGCCCGGAGCCGGGTACCTGGTCACGACGGACACCGGCGTCCGCTTCCAGCCCGCGGCCGCCTGACCTCCTGGGAGTGCATCAGTGAGCACGACATCTACCGGCGCGTCCCCGATCCTGCGGTCGTTCGCCCTCGACCGGCTCGGCGACCGCGCCTTCCGCGGGAAGAGCGTCCAGGACGAGCGGCGGCCAGTGGTGTTCGGCGGCCAGATCATGGGGCAGATGATCGTGGCGGCATCGAGATACGAGCCCGCGAAGACCGTCCGCTCCCTGCATGTGATCTTTGCCAGGAGCGGGACGATCAAGCATCCCGTGGAGGTCGAGCTGGACCCGGTGCACTCGGGCCGAGCGCTGGCCAGTGTCTCCGCCACGGCAGCCCAGGGAGAGCGGGTCCTGTCCCGGGGGCTGCTCCTGCTCGACGCGGGGGAGCCGGACGTGATCCGCCATCAGGTCCCGGTTGTGCCGGTCGGCGGGCCGCTGGACGCCCCGCCGGTGGCCGCGCCCTACCCCGGCGCCGAGCTGCGCCTGGTCGACGGCGTCGATCTCATGACGACCGCGGCGACCGGGCCTCCTGAGCTGCACGTGTGGGTGCGCTTCTCCGACGTGCCGGACGACGCCGCGCTGCACCAGGCGCTGCTGTCGTGGTACACGGACGGGTTCCTGATCGCCGCCGCCATGCGGCCGCACGAGGGGATCGGCCAGGAGCAGGCGCACGAGACCCTCTCCACGGGCGTGCTCGCGCACACGCTGACGTTCCACGAGCCCGTCCGTGCTGACCGGTGGCTGCTGATCTCCAACCGCAGCCTGCACGCCGGCGGTGGCCGCGGCTACGGCGAAGGGCACGTGTTCACCGAGGACGGGCAGCTCGTGGCGTCGTTCGTGCAGCAGAACATGATCAGGTACTTCCGCGACGCGCCCGGCGTCCGCGGCAAGGCCGCGGGCGCCATGTGAGGGGAGGACCTATGAGCCATGTCGGAGGGAGTTCATCGCAGGACTCTTCGGTCGCAGCTCGCGCCGGTTCGCCACGTCAATCGACGCGTGAGCCCGATCCTCTCTACACCGACCCCTACGTCGATGTGGACCGATGGCGCGATGAACCAGAGCGCCATCGCTACGTGCACGGCGGGTTCACCGATACCGAGCTTCGCTTCTCTATGTACTTCCCGCCTCCGGAGAGATACGAGGGGCGCTTCTACCACCCGGTCATGCACATTGCCGGCAATGAGAATGCCGCCAGCGGACGGCTGGCCGGGCTCGACGGCGATTCCATTGGCTTCGCCCTCGACAGCGGCGGCTATCTGGTGGAGTCGAACCTCGGCTCTACCAACATGGGCGGGCCCGGTGACATCGTCAACTTCCGGGCTAGCGCCGCCACCGCGGAGTTCTCCCGCGAGCTCGCCCGGCAGATGTACGGCGGAGGACGGCCGTACGGCTATGTCTATGGCGGGAGCGGCGGGGGCTTCAAGTCCACCGCGTGTGTGGAGAACACGGACGTGTGGGACGGCGCGGTTCCCTTCATCCACGGCTCGCCGGTCTCGATTCCAAACGTGTTCACCGTACAGGCGCACGCCTTGCGCATACTCGAAGGCAAGTTCGGGCAGATCATCGACGCCATCTCGCCCGGCGGAAGCGGTGACATGTACGCCGGCCTCAATGACGAGGAACGGGCCGCGCTGAGGGAAGTGACGAGGATGGGCTTTCCGCCTCGAGCGTGGTTCGCCCACGAGAGGTTGTCCGTCAACTACACAGGCGTGTTCGCCAGCCTCATCGGCTTTATCATCGGTGGCGATCCTGACTACGTGGAGGATTTCTGGCGCGTGCCTGGCTATCTCGGGGCCAGCCCTCCAGCGTCGCTCGAGCGCGCACGCGTCCGCCACCAAGCGACCGTGACGAGAACCATCTCGACGGCCGAGGCGCGCGACATGGGCTTGCCGGTAGCCATCGCCGCTGGGACGAGATCGGACGCCCTCGCGGCGATCCAGTTCTCCAGCACCCCCGAAGGCCGCTTGCAGGGCGCATTTGTGACGATGCGGACCGGCGCAGCCCAGGGACGGCGGGCCATGGTCACGGGTGTGGTGGGCGACATCGTCCTCCTTGGCGGACTGTTCGCGAGCGAGGGCGTTGTGGAGGCTGGCGACCAGGTGGAAATCGACAACTCGATCTACCTCGCGTCGCAGACGTACCACCGCCACCAGAATCCGCCGCCTGAGTACTATGTCTGGGACCAGTTCCGCAATCCCGATGGCACGCTCATGTACCCGGAGCGTCCGCAATTGCCCGACGCCGCCGCCGTCGGATCGGGCTACGTGTCGCAGAGCGGAAAGTTCGGCTGCAAGATGATCGTGGTGGAGTGCCTTATGGACGAGGCCGCCTATCCATGGCAGGCCGACTGGTACCGCTCCAGGGTGCGGGACGCGCTGGGGCCGCGATTCGATGATCAGTACCGGCTGTGGTTCGTCGACAACGCCATGCATGTGAGCCCGAGCAGCTATATGACTCCCAGCGAGGGCGGAGCGGCTGATGCTGGATACAGCTGGGTGGACAGCCACATCATCAGCTATTCGGGCATCTTGCAGCAGGCGCTCCGCGATGTGGCGGCCTGGGCCGAACGGGATATCCCACCACCGGAAAGCACGAGTTACAAAGTTCGCGACGGTCAGGTAACCGTGCCCGCCTCAGCGTCGGCTCGTAAGGGCATCCAGCCCGTCGTGACGCTGACCGTCGACGGCGGCGATCGCGCTGAGGTTTGCGTCGGGGAAGCCGTGGAGTTCCACGCTGTCGCCGAGGCACCGCCCGGGACAGGTGTGATCGTTTCGGCTGAGTGGGACTTCGATGGGGAAGGCGCCTATCCGGAGCCTGGACAACTCACGCCGCAGTCCGAGGTGAAGCTGACCACGACGCACACCTTCAGCTCGGCGGGCACGTTCTTCCCCGCGGTGCGCGTGGCATCGCAGCGCGATGGCCACACCACGACGCGCTATACGCTCGCCCGCAACCTGGCGCGGGTGCGCGTAGTGGTGACGGCCTGACCTGCGTTCGGCAATGCTGGGAGCGCGCCATGCCGCGCACGCGCTTGCTTCGTCAACTCACGACCACACGCACCCGCCCGAGGTTCATGATCTGGCCGTGCGGGTTGTCGCCCTGCCCGAGTCGCTGCGACGTCGCGCGCAACGCGGGAAAGTAGGTCCCGGGAGCGGAGAAGGTGTACTCGCGGTCGAGGCGCATCGACGTGTACGAGAGGTCCTCGTTGGTGAACGGCTCGACGACCGGGTAGTCGCCATGACCGTCGAAGTCCCACTCCGCGGCGACGATAGTGCCGGCGCCCGGCGGCACCTCGACGAGCGCTGAGAACGCGACCGGCTCGCCGACCGCGACGTCGGCCCTTTCGCCGCCGTCGGCGGTGAGCGTGACCACTGGCTGGATGCCGCGGCGCTCGGCCGCCGTGGCCGGCAGCAGGATCTGACCGTCGACCCACTCGTAGTTCGTGCTGGGCGGGGGTGCGATGCCGCGCTCCACCCACGCGGCGAGGTCGCGCAGGGCCTGCTCGAGCACGCCGCGGTAGTTGACGATGTGCGTAGACCGGTCGGGGTGGAGGTCGATGCGCGGCATCACCGCGGGGTCCTGGTGCATGGCGTGGTCAGTGAACCACACGCGGTACTGGTCGTCGATGCGACCGCCGAGCGCCGCCTCGACCCGCTTGCGGTACCACTCGACCTGCTGCGGGTACGCGATCTCGTCGAACAGGCTCTGGACGACGATCATCTTCCCAGCGAAGCGCCCGTCCATCCGGCCGGCGCCGTTGTTGCGCACGAAGCGGGGACCGAGGAGCTGCGGGCGCTGCGGGTAGATTGGCCGGCCCGCAACGCGGAACTGGTCGAACTCCGGGTACTCGTCGCCCGGAGGCACCTGGTGCCGGTGGTAGGTCTGGAATGCGAGATATGGCGTGTTGTCGACGAGCACATCGTCGCCCACGTCGACGCTGCGCAGGTGCTCGAACTCCTCCTGGCCGATGCCGGTAGTGACGTGGTCGCCGCGTCGTCCGGAGATCCAGACGTGGTGATCCGCCGCGCGTCCGCTCGTGAAGCGCAGCATGGCGCCGGTGAGGTCGGCGTCGGGCACCTGCTCGAGCACGTACGCCACCGGCACGTCGTCGACGTGTAGCCCGCGCAGCGCCATCGGGACCGGCAGCCCGAGGTGGCGCGCCTCGGGCGGCAGGATCAACTTCGCGATCCGCGACGTGTGCTCAACCCTCGCGGCGAGGAGCGACTCGGTGGGGTTCGCGCCGAGGTAGCCGGGGACGGTCCAGAAATCGCCGAAGTAGGTTGGGTCCCAGGTCGTGAAGTGGTCGAATAGGCCTGCCCACACGGTCGTGTACTGGAGGCGAATGCGCTCTGCGTCGAACCACGCACCCGGCGGGAAGCCCATCCGGGTCGCTTCGGCGAGCGCGTCGCGCTCCTCGGTGGTGAGGCCGGCATACATGTCGCCACCTCCCCCGGGCTCGGCCGCGTCGACGATCTGGGGCAGCTTTGGGCCGAGCACGCGGAAGGCGTGCGCCTGCACCGAGAACATGCTCGGCAGACTCTGGAGCGTGCCGTGGATGTAGGGCACCGCGCCGTCCCACACATCGTCGCCGTTCTCGATGCACGCCATCGCGCGGTACGCGCCACCGCTGCCGCCGAACACGTACCCGTACGGGCGGTGCTCGCCGTACATCTCGGCTGCGAGCACACGCGAATACGTTGCGACCGCGGCACTGGCGCGATAGCCGGCAACCGTCGAGTCTTCACCGCGCAACGCGCGGCGGAACCGTCCCAGGTTCGACTCCACGAGATAACCGCCGCTCGCGACCGCGAACTCGATGTAGCCGGTGAACGCTCCCTCCGTGGCGCCGTGCTCCGATCCTGGCACCGGCGACACCGGGTGGAAGAAACGGCCTTGATAGCGCGTCGCTTCGGGGAAGTACATCGAGAACCGGCAGTCGGTATCGTCGAAGCCACCGTGGACGTAGCGGTGCCGTACCGGCTCATCACGCCACTCGTCGACGCCGACGAACGGCGCCGTGAACATCGGATCGCTCAGCCCCATCGGCCGTCCAGCGTCTGTCATCACTCTCCCCCCAGGTCGAGGTTCGCGGCTATCTTTGCCGCTTCGTCGTAGCGGGCGGACGACTCGGCGGGTCGCAAGCCGCCGGCCGCGACGAGCTCGTCGACACCGCGGCGGTACGCGTCAACGTACGCGTCGCGCGAGCGGTAGAGCGTGCGCAGCTCGTCCCGCGAGAACTGGCGCGCCCACCCGTAGATCATCAGGAACCCCGACCGGTCGTCGTCACGTCCGTGGTATTCGGCGATCGGTGCGACGAGCTCGGGGAGGCGCACGCCACCCCGCCCGTTTCCGTGCTCGTCGCGCACGATGGCGCCGTCGGCGCCGAGCTCGATCGGCGCGAACCGCGGCGGCTCTATGCCCTCGACCAGCCAGCGGTGCATCGCCCCGTACGCCGCCGACAGGACCGGGCGATGCGACAGGAGGTTGTCGACGCGACCTCTCGGGTGCGGCTCGGGCGGGGGTGCCTGCGGCAACGTGTGCGGCGCGCCAGTCACCTCCCAGAACCGGTACCGGTCGCTGTCGGCGCGCCGCGTCGGCCCGAAGGCGACGGTCTCCTGCTCGCTGTTCACCACGAACACCGGCACGTCGAGGTCGTCCCGGTGACGGCCGTGGATGTGGCGCCGCGCGGTGTCGAAAAGCGGCACGTCGACCGGTACCGCCTGCAACAACGTGCCGCCCGCGGCGGTGATCGTCGGCATGAACGCGTCGTACACCTGCGCCATCGGGTGCACCGCGTTGAGGTAGGTGGTGAGGCGCCCGCCTGACTGCGACGCACCGGTCGCCACCAGCCGCTCGACCCCGACCCCGCCCGTCACCGCGCCAGAGCGGATTACCGCGCCCGCCTGGGTGAACATGTCGTAGGAGAACTCGTCGCCGGGATGCACGAGCGACCCATAACGCTCGGGGTCCCATACCTTCAGCGGATCCCCCGGAAGGCTCCGCCCGGCGTACTGCGGCGCGCCCGGCACGCGCCCGTCAATCCCCACCTGCTGCGCGGACACACCAACCCACACGAACCCCGAGAGCAGCTCCTCATCGTCGGCGCTGCCCTTCTCATACCCCGCGCTGACGTTGAGCCAGTGCACCACCGCCGTGCCGTTGGCCGCCGCGGGATCGGCGGGACGGACCACCAGCATCCGGGTGCGGAAGTCGGCGGCGGAACCGTGCGCGACAGCGTCCCACTTCCCGTCCTCGCCGAATTCCGCGCCCGGCGCAGGCGCGTACGACGTCGCGGTGCCCTCAAAGAAGAACTCCTCGGCGACGTAGCCCCGCGCCGCGACGTCGACCTCCGGGAGCGAGAACGCACCGCCCCGCACGCCGCCGGTCACCGGTCCGCGGACGTCAGCGGTCACACGACTGCCCCCGTCGTCACGCGCATGTAACCGGTCATCGATTCCCCTCTCGCACACCTACAGTGCGCTCAGGTGGCGAGCAGCCGCCCGCAGGAAGGACGCAACCTTGCGGTAGCACCAGCCGCCGTGCGCGCCGCCGTGCAGGAGGACGTAGGTGGCCATGGGTCAGCGCAGCGACGCAGGGAGCCCGATGCTGCGGGGCTCGAGGAAGTTCCGCAGCCCTTCCGGGCCGAGCTCGCGGCCCAGGCCGGACTCCCTGAACCCGCCGAACGGCACGAGCGGGAACGGCGGGTAGCTGCCGTTGATCGCGATGCTCCCGGTGCGCAGGCGCCGGGCGACCCGCAGGGCCCGCTTCGGATCGCCCGCCCACACCCCGCCCGCCAGGCCGTACGCCGAGTCGTTGGCGACGCGGACGGCGTCGTCCTCGTCGTCGCACGGAATGAGCGACAGCACCGGCCCGAAGATCTCCTCCCGCGCCACCCGCATGGAGTTGTCCACGTCGGCCAGGATCGTCGGCGCGACATACCAGCCCCGCTCCAGGTGGGCCGGCCGCCCGCCGCCGGCCGCCACCCGGGCTCCGGCCCCGGTGGCCAGCGCGATGTAGCCCTCGACCCGGTCGCGCTGCCGCTCGGCGACCAGTGGCCCGACCAGGACCTGCGGGTCGTGCGGGTCGCCGACCGGGACGGCCGACGCCGCGGCGGCGGCCGCGTCGACCGCCTCGGCGTACCGCGACCTGGGCACCAGGACGCGGGTGAGGGCGCCGCAGACCTGGCCGGACAGGTGCATGGCCCCGCCCACGACGGCCGGGACGACATCGGCCACGTCGGCGTCGTCGAGGATGACGGCCGCCGACTTCCCGCCGAGCTCGAGGGAGACCCGCTTCACCTGGCTGCCGCACAGGCTCATGATCCGCTTGCCGGCCGCCGTCGACCCGGTGAACGCGATCTTGTCGGTGCCGGGGTGGGTGACCAGGTACTCGCCGACCTCGCGGCCCGCCGGCACCACGTTGACCGCGCCCGGCGGCAGGCCCGCCTCCGCCAGCGCCTCGGCCAGGATGAAGTTGCTCAGCGGGGCCTCGGGCGCCGGCTTGAGCACCACGGTGCACCCGGCCGCCAGGGCCGGCGCGGCCTTCCAGGACGCCAGGGTGACCGGGGCGTTCCAGGGGACGATCGCCGCCACCACCCCGGCGGGCTCGCTGGTCACCAGGCCGGTGCGGTCGCCGGCCACCACCTGGCGCTCGAACTCGAAGGTGCGGATGAGCTCGGCGTAGTAGTCGAACACCGGCGCCACCAGGCCGGTCTGCGCCCTTTGCGCCTGGCTGATCGCGCAGCCCATCTCGTCGACGGTGACGCCGGCGATCTCGGCCTCGCGCTTGCGCAGGATGGTCGCGGCGGTCGCAAGAACCGCGGCCCGCTCGGCCGGGGTCATGCGGGGCCACGGACCGTCGTCGAACGCCGACCGCGCCGCGCTCACCGCGCGGTCGATGTCGGCCGTCGTGGCCACCGGGACCTCGCCGACGACCTCTTCGGTGGAGGGCGAGATGACGCCGAGCCGGTCGCCGCCCGCGGGCTCGGCCCAGGTTCCCCCGATGAAGAACTGCCGCCGGTACATCAGCCGGTCGTCCATGCCGACAACGTAGCATAATGAGTAAGCGCTCGCTATGTCAGCGCAGCGTAGGGAGGTCTGATGGATACCGGCCGGTTGACGGGGCGCGCGTAGGTGGCGGAGATGGACCTCGGCGGCAAGGTCGCGATTGTGACCGGAGCGAGCGCGGGGATCGGGCGGGCTTACGCTCTTGCCCTGGCCGCCGCGGGCGCGACCGTGATGGCCGCCGCGCGTACGCTCGGGCGTCCCGGCACGCCGGAGCGCAGCACCCTGGCCGAGGTGGTCAGGGCCGGGCAGGCGCTGCCCGGGCGCATCTACGCCCAGGTCTGCGACGTGGAGATCGAAGCAGAGCTTGGCCGCGTGATCGACCAGG
>DASYXX010000671.1:0-2353 GCA_035934395.1 Streptosporangiaceae bacterium | reverse complement strand
GCCGGGTGACCTGGCGGATGATGAGCCCGGACCCTGGCCTCAGCGAGAGCTCCCGTGAAGTCCTGGAACAGTTCGCTGCGGCGGCCGGCCAGGAGGTGGCTCCGGGATCGGTGCGGCTGCTCGCCGGCGAGATCCGGCATTTCCTGGCCTACCTCGACCGGGCCGGCCGGGACGCTCTCGGCGCGGTCACCGTGGACGACGTCCGGGGGTTCATGGTCGAGATGGCGCCCAGGCGGCCTGCAGGCATCGGCAACGTGGTGTGGTCGCTCAAGAGGTTCTTCGCCTTCCTCAACGTCGCCGGGCTCAGTGACGTCCGCGTCGACGCCCTGCTCGCGCATGCCGCGCCGCGGCGGGTGCGGGCGCTGCCGTGCTTTACCCGTGAGGAGACCGGCCGTCTTCTTGAAGGGATCGAGACCGGGACCCCCTGCGGGAAGAGGGACTACGCGATGGTCGTGCTGGCGGTCTCGACCGGGCTGCGCTGCTGCGACATCGTCGCGCTGCGGCTGGACCAGATCGACTGGCGGCGCGACGAGATCCGGCTGGTCCAGGCCAAGACATCCAGGCCGCTGGTGCTGCCGCTGCCGCCGCTGGCGGGCAACGCCGTCGCTGAGTGGATCTTGCACGGCCGGCCCGATTGCGACGCCCCGGAAGTGTTCGTCCGGCTCAAGGCGCCGCTGGTGAAGCTGGGGAACTCGACCGGCTCGACCCTGATGCGCCGCCGCCTGGACCGGGCCGGCATCGATCACGCGGCCCGTGACGGCAAGTCGTTCCATGCCCTGCGGCGCACGACAGGGACAAGGCTCATCGAGTCGGGGGCCGGGCTGCCGCTGGCCGCGCAGGTCCTGGGCCATGCCCGCATCGATTCCTCCCGCCGCTACCTCGCCCTGGCCAGCGAGCAGATCCGGCAGTGCTGCCTGCCGCTGGAGGAGTTCACCTGCACCATGGAGGGGCTGCGATGAGCACGTTCACCAGCAATTTCGCGCCCCGCGTTGAGGCGATGCTCGAATGGCGGACGTCGCTGGGACACAGCCCGCGCGACATGACGAACGCGATGGCGGGTTTCGACAGGTTCTGCGCATCGCATTACCCCGGCGAGACGGTGCTGACCCGGGAACTGGCGACCGCGTGGTGCCGGGACACGGCGACGGGCACATGGGGCGCCTACCGGAGCCGCGCGGTCCGCGAGTTCGGCAAGTACCTCCGGCTGGCCGGCGTGGACGGGTTCATCGTGCCGTCCGCGTGGATCGCCAGGCCGGGCCGCGGCCTGCCGCACATGTTCACCGATGAGGAGCTGGCCGCCTTCTTCCGGGCGGCCGACTCCATCGGCCCCGAGTACCGCAGCCCGTTCCGCGAGTACACGATCCCGGTCATCTTCCGGCTGATCCTCGGCGCGGGACTGCGCCCGCCCGAAGCCCGCCGCCTGCGCCGCCGCGACGTTGACACCGAGAACGCGATGGTGATGATCGAGCGGTCGAAACGGAACAAGGACCGCCGTGTTCCCGTCACCGGGGACCTGGCCGGGCTGCTTGCCCGCTTCGATCACCTGGCGGACCTGAGGCGCCCGGACCGGGAGTGGTTCTTCGAGGACCAGCATGGCCGCCAGTACTCCCCGTCCTGGCTCATCGCCGGCTACCACCTGTGCTGCGAGCTGGCGGGCGGGATCGCGCCGGCCTCAACCCCCTACACCCTGCGCCATAATTACGCCACCCGCACCCTGATGCGCTGGGTCGAAGAGGGCAAGGACATCGAGGCCTGGCTGCCCTACCTGGCTGCCTACATGGGACACCAGAAGTACTCCTCGACAGCGTGGTACGTCCACCTGCTGCCCGGGCGCCTCGCGGCGACCGGCCTGACCTCCGCGGCCGGCATCATCCCGGCGGTGACGCCGTGACGACCCGCCGGCAGGCCGCAGACGGCTTCTACCGGCACCTTCGCGAGTGGTTCACCGCGTTCCTGCCCCGCCAGCGCGGCGCGGCAGGGAACACGATCACGTCGTGCCGCCAGACCTGGAACATGCTTCTGGGCTACGTCGCCGAGCATCACCACGTGGCAGTCGAGAAGGTCACGTTCGCGATGGTCGACCGGGCCACGGTCACCGGGTTCCCCGGCCACATGCAGGCCGCCAGGTCGTGGACGGCCTCGACCCGCAACCAGCGCCTGGCGTGCATCCGGTCGTTCTTCACCTACGCGGCCGCCGCCGAGCCGGCGCTCGCGATCTACCTTGCCGACCTCGCCGCCATCCCCCGGCTCAACGGCCCGGCCGCGGCACCGGTGAAGTACATGACCACCGACGCGGTCACGGCGCTGCTCGCCGCCCCGGACCCGGGCACCCGGCTCGGGCTGCGCGACCAGT
>DASYXX010000652.1:0-15881 GCA_035934395.1 Streptosporangiaceae bacterium | reverse complement strand
TGGACCAGGCCACGCAGATCCTGGAGCAGGCAGGATTCCAGGTCACCGTCACCAACGGCATCCTCGGCAACGGCACCGTGCGGAGCGAAAACCCCATGGGTCAGGCGCCCAGGGGCTCCACGATCAACATCACCACGGGCTTCGCATTCCCGTAGCACGCGGCGGGCTAGATCGGCGGGCCCTCGCCAGGCAGCTCCTGATACGAGTAACGCTGCTCCCGCCACGGGTCAGCGGTGTTGTGGTAGCCGCGTTCCTCCCAGAACCCCCTGCGGTCCCGGGTCAGGTACTCCACGGCGCGGACCCACTTCACGCTCTTCCACGCGTAGCGGGACGGCACCACGAGCCGCAGCGGATACCCGTGGTCGGGGGTGAGCTCGGCGCCGTCGCGATGGGTGGCGAGCAGGGTGTCGTCGGCGGCGAAGGCGGCGATCGACAGGTTGGCGCTGTACCCGAAGTCCGCCCAGACCAGCACGTGGGTCACGCTCGCGGCCGGGGGCGCGGCGCGCAGCAGCTCGGCGGCCGCCACGCCCTCCCAGGCGATGCCGGGCACCGTGAACTTGGTCACGCAGTGGAAATCGGCCACGACCCTCGTGCGCGGCAGCGCCTCCAGCTCGGCCCAGCTCCACCGGTGCTCCCGGCCCGATTCGGTCGCGCCGACCACGCGCAGGTCCCAGGTTTCCGGCTTGAACACCGGAACCGGACCGTAATGCAGCACGGGCCATCCCGCCGGAACGTACTGACCAGGTGGCAGGCTGGGACCGGGCAGGTCTTCCGCGACCCGCGCCCTCCTGCGGCTGCGCCGTGCCGCCCCCAGGCGCCGTTCCCGCCAGGAGACGGTTACCGCGATCTCGGCCGCGCCAGCCTGCTGCGCGCCGGTCTCCGGATGCCTCATGTCCGGCTGACCTGCTCCCTCCTGCCCTCGCGCCCGGCACGGCCCGTCCCGGCCGCGGCGCACCGACCCCTCGTCCGCAGGTGGGCCCATCTTGCCACCTCGCCCGCCCGCCCGCACCGCGGCCCCTTCCCACCTCGCCCGCCCGCCCCCACCCGGCGCCGCCACTCCTGCACCGACAGCAGCCGGAACCCGGGAGTCGGCCGCCCACTCGGAGGTACCACTCCTCGTCCGGTGCGATGCCTGGGAGAGACGCGCTAGGGTGCGGCCAGAAGGCAGCGGGAGGCAGCGCTGGATCTGGCGGAGCGGGATGCGAGGCGGTTGCTCGCCAGCGCGAGCGTGGCCCGGCTGGCCACGGTGACCGAGGCCGGCCGGCCGCACATCGTCCCGGTGACGTTCGCCGTGGCGGGGGACCACATCTACACCGCGGTGGACGCCAAGCCCAAGACGACTCCCAACCTGCGGCGGCTGCGCAACATCCGCGGCAACCCCCAGGTCGCGCTGCTGGCCGACCGCTACGACGACGACTGGACCTCGCTGTGGTGGGTGCGCGCCGACGGCCTCGCCGCGATCACGGAGGACCCGCGCCAGATGGCCGGGCCGATCGCCCTGCTGGCCGGCCGCTACTCGCAATACCGCGAGAGCCCGCCGGCCGGCCCGGTGATCGATATAGCGGTCGAGCGCTGGACCGGCTGGGCGGCGTCACCGCCCGCATAGCGAGCCGGGCACGCCGAAGCACGGCCCGACCTCTTTCCGGTCAGGCGGTGTTCGGGGCTTATCACACGTACCAGGGAGTAACAACGCCCGTTTGTTCAGTTTTATGGTGGTCTGGCGCCACGGAAAGTGTGAAATGTGCACTGCTGACCGATTACGGACACGCCTTCAGGCAAGTTTGGCGCGTCCGAAAAAGGGGGGCAGGCCCGCGAGCGACACCCCCGTCCGTGCCGCCTGGAATCACAGGTCGGCGACGGCGGGGATCACCTCGCTGCCGATGACCTCGAGCGGGGTCACCTCCCAGACCCGCGCCACCGCGCCGATCGCGGCCTGGAAGCCCATCTGGGCCAGCCCGCCGAGCCGGTCGACGACCTGCCCGGCCTTCTCACCCTTCTCGCCCACGTCGAAGATGAAGTAGCACGTCTTGACGATCTCGTCGTAGTCCCGCCCCTCGGCCTCGCAGTGAGCGCGCAGCACGTCGAGCTTGTGCGCGAGATCGGGGGTCGGGAACAGGTTGCACGCCTGGGCATAGCGGGCCACGAAGCGCAGCGTCTTCCGCTCGCCCCCGCCGCCGATCATGATCGGCGGATGCGGCTGGGACAGGGCCTGCGGCGAGTTGAGCGGCCGCTCCAGCCGGTAGTGCCGCCCCGCGTACGGGGTCTCGTCGCCCCGCCACATCTGCAGGCAGATCTGCAGCGTCTCCTCCAGCCGCTCAAAACGCTCGGCGACCGGCGGGAACGGGATACCCAGGCCGCGCGACTCCTCCTCGTTCCAGGCCGCGCCGATGCCGAGCCACGCCCGGCCGCCGGACAGCACGTCCAGGGTGGTGACGATCTTCGCCAGGATCCCGGGATGCCGGTACACCGCGCCGGTGACGAGCGTCACCAGCTTGGCCCGGGACGTGACGCCGGCCAGGTAGCCGAGCGTGGTGTAGGCCTCGAGCATCTCGCGCTCGGCCGGGCCGACCGCGGGGATCTGGAAGAAGTGGTCCATGACGCTGATGAACTCGAACCCGGCCGCGTCGGCGGTCCGGGCCACGCCCGCCAGGTCGGCCCCGAGCCGGGCCGGGCCGCCCGGCCAGGTGAAGTCAGGAATCTGCAATCCGATCTTCACGCGATCACCTCCACGCAGAGCCTGCCACACGGCGTGACGGTGCTTCCGCTCGCCTACGGGTCGCCGCGCCCCTCCGGCTCGCTGTGCTTCCCACTCGCCTCCGGGCCCGCCAGGCGGCGGCGAAACCACGCGACCGGCCAGCGGGACGTCAACAGGTCTGGTAGTAACTTGGGACCGGCTTTCCTGTCGCTTTATGCTTGATCTAGCGCCGACGCTAATTGACCGATATTTCCGTTGCCCTCCCGCCGAGCGGAGACCTGCGATGAAAAGAGCCCAGCGCGCGGCCGTCATCGTGGGCTCGCTCTGCGCGGGAGTGCTTGTCGCCACGGGGATTCCCGCCCAGGCCGCCCGGGCGAGCGCTCCGGACTGGCGGATCGTCGCGACGGTTCATTACGGGCCGGGAGGCAACGCTTCTGGCTATTCGGCGGTCGTGGCGCTGACGAGGAGCGATGCCTGGGTATTCGGCGGGACCAACCCGGGCGGGGCCAGCGCGCCGACGGCCGAGCACTGGGACGGGAGGCGCTGGCAGCCGGCGCCGCTGCCGCCCGGGCTCAGCGATTTCATCGTGGCCGCGGACGCCTCGTCGGCCCGGAACGTCTGGGCGGTTGGCGACGGCTATGCGCTGCGCTGGAACGGCAGCAGGTGGTCCGTGGCGAAGACGTGGCCGCAAGCCGGGCAGCTGACGTCGGTCGCCGCCGTTAACCGTAACGACGTGTGGGTCTTCGGCTCCTCAACCTTCAGCGGCCAGGCGGGACTTGGTGCCTGGCATTTCAACGGCCGGTCCTGGAACAGGGCCAGGGGCCTGGCCAACGCGATCTACCGCGCGAGCGCCGTCGCCCGCCACGACATCTGGGCGATCACGATCGCGCCCCGGGGCGGCTCGGTGGCCCGCTACAACGGCCACGCCTGGGCGCGCGTGCGCTCGGCCGCCTCTGCGCTGGCGAATACCCAGCTCAACGACGTCCTGGCCCTGTCAAGGACCAGCGTCTGGGTCTCGGGAATCTCGCCGGCCGACGGGAGCAGCGGGCACCTGGTTCTCGCGCACTGGGACGGCTCGCGCTGGAAGCGGTTCGTGGCGCCCTGGGGCGTGCAGCAACCCGAGCGATTCGCCTCCGACGGAACGGGCGGAATCTGGATCCCGGTGGTGTCCCAGGGGGGCGATGCCGCCACCTGGATGCTGCACCTCACCCGCGCTGACCGGTGGACGCGCACACCGATCGCCGCCGGCCAGGCCGCGGGAGTCGGCGTCGGTGACCTGGCGCTGATCCCCGGGACCACGTCGCTGTGGGGCAGCGGCGGGCTGCTGACCGCAACCGGCGGTAGCGCCACCATCTGGGCCTACCTGGCCGGCTCCGCGCGCTGGATCGTCTCTGCGCACCAGGACGCCCCGGGAGTCGGCACCATCCGGGCCCATGCCGTCCGGGATCACGGCGCCATGCGCAGGCCCGGCGCGGCGCCGGAGCAGCGCTAGGCCAGGCGGCCGCTACCGGGCCGGGCTGTGCTCCTGGGCGGCGGCGGCCAGCTCCTCGGCAAGGTCGTCGGCATCCAGCCGCGCCTCGATCCGGCGCAGGTCCTCGATCCGGGCGCGGGTCTCGACCTGACGCGGGGTCAGCAGCGTGCAGCAGTCCTGGTCCGGCAGCTCGGAGATGTGCAGCGTGGCGATCCGGCGCGCCTCAGCCATGATCTCGGTCTTGTCCAGCCCGATCAGCGGGCGGAGGATCGGCAGCCGGACCGCGTCGTCGAGCGCGGTGATGTTGGTGAGGGTCTGGCTGCTCACCTGGCCCAGCGAGTCGCCGGTGACCAGCGCGGCCGCGCGCAGCCGCCGCGCCAGCGCCTCGCCGGTCTTGAGCATCAGCCGGCGCTGCGCCACGATCTGCAGCCGCCCGGCGCCGGACGACGCCAGCCGCTGCTGCGCCCGCCCGAACGCGACCACGAACAGCCTCGACCCGCCCTGGAACTTGTCCAGCTCGCGAACCAGGCCGTAGGCCTTGTACACCGACTCCGGGCCGGTCAGCGGCATGCCGGAGAAATGCAGGTAGTTGCAGCGCAGGCCGCGCCGCATCATCCGGTACGCCGCCACCGGCGAGTCGATGCCGCCCGACATCAGCACGAGGGCGCGGCCGCTCATGCTGACCGGCAGCCCGCCCTGTCCCGGCATCCCCTCGGTGAACACGAACACCTCGGACTGGTCAACCTCGACGAACACCGTGGTATCGGGACGCGACAGGTTGACCGGGTAGCCGTGCGCCTCCTGGATCCGGGTGCCTATCAGGGCGGCGAGCTGGGACGAGTTGATGGCAAAGCGCTTGTCGCGGCGCCGGGCCCGGACCGCGAACGTGCCCTGCCGCCCCGCGGTCAGCTGCACCGCGGCGGCGGCCGCCGCCTCAGGGTCCTTGGCGACCCGCACGGCACGGCAGACCCGGGTGACGCCCATGACGTTGCGCATGCGGTCCGCGACAAGGTCGGCTTTCTGGGCCGCGGCGTCCCCGGTCTCTGAGACCCGGAGCACGACCACGCCCTCGCGCTGCCAGATCTGCACCCCGATGTCGCGCACCGCCCGCCTGATGTTGTCGTGCAGCAGCCGTTCGAACTGCTGCCGGTTCCGGCCTTTGAGCACGATCTCGCCCAGCTTGAGCAGGACGCACGGCTCGTGCAGCTGGGTCTGCGCTCCGTCGCGTACGTCGTGGGAGGTCAGGGGCGGCGCGGACATCTTCCCAGTCTGCCAGCATTCGGACGCGCCGCGCCCCTCCGGCTCGCTGGTGGTCAGGACAAGCACGCTTGACACAGCGGACCGCCGGCGGGCACCATAAAGACATGTCAAGCGAACTTGACAGCCAGCGCTGGCGGGCGGGCCTCCGGTGAGGAACGACGTCCGCGAGCGGCGCACCGCCAAGGGGCTGGCGCAGGGCGAGCTCGCCCGGGAGCTGAATGTCTCGCGCCAGACGATCAACTCGATCGAGACCGGCCGGTACACCCCGTCCCTTCCCCTGTCCTTCGCCATCGCCCGGTTCTTCGGGGCCGCGATCGAGGAGATCTTCCATGAAGACTGAGGCCAGGACCCCGCGCCAGTACTGGCCAACGCCAGTCCTCTGGCCGGGGTCTGCCGTAGTCTTTCGTCCGCGGCCCGGGGGGCCTCGCGCCGGCATCGTTAGGAAAACGTAACTTACCTTCGCGAGTATGGAACAACCGCAGCGTATCCGGCGAAGTCTCTATATGGTGTGCGGGCCACTGGGACGCCGCACCACTACGGGACGGGGCGTATGGATACGACGCGCGGGACAGCGAGCCGGGAGGGCGCCGGCCTGTCACGGCGGCTGCTGCTGGCGGTCGGCGGAGTCGTGCTGCTCGGCGGGTGCGCGGTCACCGAGTCCGTCCGTCCGAGTTCACCGGCCGGACGGAGCCGCCCCAGCCCTCCCCATCCCGCCCGGCCGGCCGCCGACCGCCGCCCGGCCCCGGCGCGACACCATGCGCGACACCGCGAGGGGGAGCCCGGCACCGACGAACAGCCGATTCGCTATATCCACGACGGGCACAAGGCGATCGCGCTCACGATCGACGACGGTCCCAGCCCCGTCTACACCCCGCAGGTCCTGAGCCTGCTGCACCGGTACGGGATCACCGCGTCGTTCTCCATGATCGGCGTCAACGTCGCCGCCTACCCCGGCGTGGCCCGTGCGGTCGCCGACGCGGGCCACCTGATCGTCAATCACACCCAACACCACCACAACCTGGCCTTCATGTGGCCCGCCGAGGTCGCCGACGAGATGGACCTCGCCACCGAAGCGATCCATCGCGCGACCGGCAGAGTCCCGGACATGTTCCGGGCCCCCTACGGCTCGTGGTCGCCGACCGTGCTCCAGCGCTGCTGGCGCACCGGGATGACGCCCCTGGACTGGTCGGTCGACCCGCGCGACTGGGCGCGGCCCGGCGTCACCGCGATCATCCAGAACATCATGGAGAACACCCGGACCGGATCGATCATCCTGGAGCACGACGGCGGCGGCAACCGGTCACAGACGGTGGCCGCGCTGAGCGTCGTCCTCCCCCGCCTGCTGGACGCCGGCTATCACTTCCGCACTCCATAGCTCGCGGAGCGGTTTTTGCTCCGCTGTGCTTATTGAAGGGGGGTCGTCCCCCGATTGGCCTAGGGCAAACACTGACTAGCCGAGGACGGCGCACAGCAGCCGGTTGTCGCCGCGCTGCCAGAGCGTGCCGACCTCGGCGAACCCGGCCCTCCTGAGCGCGTCGACGTGGACCGAGAGCCGCCCGGAGGGCGAGCCGTGGTGCTCGGCGTCCAGCCCCAGGCGCTCGCGCCGCTCGGCCAGGCCGGCCAGCGCCGGATCGGCCTTCACCGCCTGCCACCAGCCGGCCCAGGTGTCGGCCGAGGAGGGGTGGGCGCAGGGGGGGTGGGCGGGGTGGACCAGCCGCCGCTCCTCTCGCTCGGCCAGCGCGCGGCCGAGGCGGGCGAGCGTCGGGGCGGCCGTCTCGTCCTCGGCCAGGTGGTCGCCGTCGAGCATCAGGCCGCCCGGCCGCAGCACGGTGGCCAGCTCCGCGTACATGGCGTTCAGCGCCGCGGGCGGGAGCCAGTGCAGGGCGGTGGTGCTGACCGCGGCGTCGGCCGGGCGGTCCAGCCGCAGCGCGGCGGCCCAGCCGGCGGCGCGCAGGTCGAGCTCGGCGAAGCGCAGGCGGGCCCGGTCCGCCCAGGCGGCCCTGGCCAGCGCGAGCAGGAGCGGGTCGGCGTCAACGCCGATCACGGTGGCCCCGGGAATCCGGTCGAGCAGCCGCACGGCCAGCGAGCCGGGCCCGCAGCCCAGGTCGAGGACCAGCGGATCCGGCCGCCCGGCGCCGTCTGCGACCGCGTCGATGAGCGCGGTGAACCGCTCCTCGCGGTCGGGCAGGAACCCCTGCTGCTGCGCCTCCCACCGGTCAACCCAGGCCGCCGCGCGTTCTCTGTCCATGGTGTTCCTCCCAGCTACTATCGGACGGCGCCGGTGACCAGCCAGCGGGTCCCGCGGGCGCGCAGCACCAGCGTGACGAACCTGACCAGCAGCCACAGGCTGTAGGCGAGCCACAACGCCACCAGGCCGCCGTGCAGGGCGCGCACGGCGAGCACCGCGGGCAGGTAGACGGCGAGCGCCGCGACCCCGGCCCACGCCAGGTAGCGCTGGTCGCCCGCGCCGATCAGCACCCCGTCGAGCACGAAGACCACGCCCGCCGCGGGCTGCTGCAGCGCCGCCACCACGAGCACGGCCAGCAGCAGCCCGCGGACCGCCGGGGTCACCGCGAACAGCCCGGGCAGCACCGGCCGCGCCAGCAGCAGGACCAGGCAGAAGAACGTCCCGTAGACGGCGCCCCAGCCGATCATGCGGCCCGTGGCCGCCCTGGCCGCGGCGACGTCGCCCGCGCCGAGGCAGCGGCCTGTTATCGCCTGACCAGCAATGGCGATCGCGTCGAGCGCGAGCGCGAGCAGGATCCAGATCCGGAACGCGACCTGGTGCGCCGCGATCGCGGCGTCCCCCTGCCGCGCGGCGACCGCCGTGGTCACCACGAGCACCACCTGCAGGGCGAGCGTGCGCACGATGAGCCCGACGGCCGCGGTCGCTGCGGCGCGCAGCCCGGCCCGGTCGAACCGGAGGCCCACCCCGGCGCGCCGGGCGCCGCGGGCGATCATCGCGAGGTACGCGCCCGCGCCGGCGGACTGGGCGATCACCGTGCCCGCCGCGGACCCGGCGAGGCCCTGGTGCAGCCCGAGGACCAGCGTGGCGTTCAGGCCGATGTTCACGGCGTTCGCGGCCAGCGACACGGCCAGCGGCGTGCGCGTGTCCTGCAGGCCGCGGAGCACCCCGGTCCCGGCCAGGATCACCAGCATGGACGGCGCCCCGAACAGGCTGATCCGCAGGTAGGTCACCGCGCCGCTGCTCACCGCGGGCGACGCGCCGAAGACCCGGACGATCTCCGGCGCCAGCGGCCAGCCCACCGCGAGCACGATCACGCCGATCGCCGCGGCCAGCCAGATCCCGTCGATGCCCTGCCTGATCGCCGCCCGGCGCCGGCCGGCGCCGAGCTGCCGGGCCACCGCGGCCGTGGTCCCGTAGGCCAGGAAGATCGAGATGTTGACGAGAGTGGTCAGCGCCTGGCTGGCGACGCCGAGGCCGCCGAGCGGCACGGTCCCGATCCGGCCGACGATCGCGGAGTCCGCGAGCAGGAACAGCGGCTCCGCGACCAGGGCGCCGAACGCGGGCACGGCCAGCCGCAGGATCTCCCGGTCCTCGGCGCGGAACAGCGGCCGACCCGCCTGCCAGCGCGCCCGCCGTGCCCGCGCTTCCCGGACCGCCGGGTCGGCAGCAGGCGGCACCACGTCTCCTGTAACTGGCTAAAACTGTTTCGGCAGTGACGAACCTAAGTGGCGAGGGCGACACCTCGCGCAACGCGACCCGCCGCTTCTGCTCGACGTCCTGCCGGAACCGGGTGAAGACCGCCGCGTTCCGGGCGGCCCGCCGGGGGTACACCGATCAGCCGAAGAACAGCTCGGCCTCGGCGTAGCGCTCGGGCGGGACCAGCTTGAGCTGCTTGGTCGCCGTCGCGAGCGGGACCCGGACGATGTCCGTGCCGCTCAGCGCCACCATCGAGCCGAACGCGCCGTCGGCGACAGCGCGGATCGCGTGCACGCCGAAGCGCGTGGCCAGCACCCGGTCGAACGCGGTCGGTGTGCCGCCCCGCTGGATGTGGCCGAGCACGGCGACGCGGGCCTCCTTGCCGGTGCGCTGCTCGATCTCGCTGGCGAGCATCTGCCCGACCCCGCCGAAGCGGGCGTGCCCGAACGCGTCCAGCTGCTCGCCGAGGTACGCCTCGTTCCCTGCCTTGGGGCGCGCGCCCTCGGCCACCACCACGATCGGCGCGTACCGCGTCTGGAACCTGTGCTCCACCCACCCGCAGACCTGCTCGATGTCGAACGGCTGCTCCGGGATCAGGATGACGTTCGCCCCCCCGGCCATCCCGGCGTGCAGCGCGATCCAGCCGGCGTGGCGGCCCATCACCTCGACGATCATTGCCCGGTGATGGCTCTCCGCCGTGGTGTGCAGCCGGTCGATGGCCTCCATCGCGATGTTCACGGCGGTGTCGAAGCCGAACGTGTAGTCGGTCGCGCCCAGGTCGTTGTCGATGGTCTTCGGCACGCCGACGACCTTCACGCCCTGCTCGTGCAGCCGGGCGGCGACGCCCAGGGTGTCCTCGCCGCCGATCGCCACCAGCGCGTCGATGCCGAGGTCGGCCAGGTTGGCCTGGACCCGCTCGAGCCCGGAGCGGCCTCCCGCGGCGGCAGAGTCGGCCAGCGGGTTGGTCCGCGACGTGCCGAGGATCGTGCCGCCGCGGGGCAGGATGCCGCGGACCGCCTGCACGTCGAGGGTCATGGTGTCGCCCTCGAGCGGGCCGCGCCAGCCGTCGCGGAACCCGGTGAAGTCGTATCCGCACTCGGCCACGCCCGTGCGCACGATAGCCCGGATGACCGCGTTGAGGCCCGGGCAGTCACCGCCGCCGGTCAGGACTCCGACTCGCATGGATCTTCCTCTCGCGTGGGTCTGCCTCTCGCCGTTTCGCCCGCAACACTAGTGGCTGACGCCGGCGCTTCCGGCCTGCTCAGGTGTCGTCGGCCGACGTCGCTACCGGGCTGGCAGCTTCCGGCTCGGGGCTGTCCGCGCCGCCGTCCTCGCCGTGCCCGTGCTTGTGATTCCTGCGGGCGAGCGGCAGGCCGAGCTTCGCGCGCTGGGCGTACTCGTCGACGTATTCCTGGCCGGAGAGCTTCATGATCTCGTACATGATCTCGTCGGTCATCGCCCGCAGCACGATCCGGTCGGTCTCCAGCCCGTAGTAGCGCGAGAAGTCGAGCGGCCTGCCGAACCTGACGCCCGGCCGGATCCGGAGCCGGGGCATGATCGTGCCGGGCGGCTGGAAGTCGAAGCCCCCGATCATCGCGCAGGGAACCACCGGCGCCTTGGCCTCGAGGGCCAGCCTGGCCACGCCGGTCTTCCCCCGGTACAGGCGCCCGTCGGGAGTGCGGGTGCCCTCCGGATAGATCCCGAGCACGTCGCCGTGGGCCAGCACCCGCAGGCCGGTGCGCAGCGCACGCTCGCTCGCCTCCCCGCCGGACCGGTCCACGGGAATCTGCCCGACCCCCCTGAAGAAGGCCTTGCTGACCAGCCCCTTGAGGCCGCGCCCCGTGAAGTACTCCGACTTCGCCAGGAAGACCACCTTGCGCGGAAGCGGCAGCGGGGCGAAGAAATGGTCGGAGAACGACAGGTGGTTGCTGGCGATGATCGCGGGTCCCTCTCGGGGGACGTTCTCGGTTCCCTCCGCCCAGGGCCGGAAGATCCTGAGCAACGGCCAGAGCATCGCCTTAACCACCCAGTAGAACACGCTCATATGTTCCCACGTGATCGCGTCTATGGGGATGCCGAACCAGGGCGCGGTCTGCGACGATGCGGGTGAGCAGACCCCGCGGAGAGGACCCGGCCATGCCCGTGATGCCAGGCGCAGAACCCTTCAATCACGTGGGCGGCCCGACGGGCGTCCTGCTCTGCCACGGCTTCACCGGAAGCCCCCAGTCACTGCGGCCCTGGGCGGACTACCTGGCCGAGGCGGGGCTGAGCGTCTGGCTGCCGAGGCTGCCCGGCCACGGCACGACCTGGCAGGAGATGGCGCACACCCGCTGGGAGGACTGGTACGCGGAACTCGACCGGGCCTTCGACGAGCTTCGGGCGCACGCGGACGAGATCTTCGTCATGGGCCTGTCGATGGGCGGCTGCCTCGCGCTGCGGCTCGCCGAGCTGCGCGGCCCCGCGGTCAGCGGCCTCGTGATCGTCAACCCGTCGGTCACCGCCGACACCCGCTTGTTCGTGCTCGCCCCGGTGCTGAAGTTTGTGCTGCCGTCGCTGAAGGGAATCACCAGCGACATCAAGAAGGACCACGTCAGCGAAGTGGGTTACGAGCGGATCCCGGTCAAGGCGGCGGCAACCCTGCCTGGCCTGTGGCGGAGCACCCAGGCCCGGCTCAGCGACGTGACTCAGCCGGTGCTCGTGTACCGCAGCGCGGTTGACCACGTGGTCGGGCCGGCCAGCCTGCGCGTGCTGCGCGAGGCACTGCCCGCCCGGCAGCTGGAGGTCCGGGAATGCCCGGACAGCTACCACGTTGCAACCCTCGACAACGACGCACAGGCGATATTCGCTGGCAGCCTGGAATTCATCAGGACGCATGGCCAGCGCGGAACGAGCGACGAGGGAAGGCAGCGCGGGGAGGCACGGTGAGCGAGCCGAAGGGCGCCCCGGAGGCGAGCGGGGAGGCACGGTGACTGGTGAGGGCGCTAGTGGCGGGGACGCTAGCGGCGGGGGCGTGACCGGGGACGAGGCTGCCTGGCGCGACCTGGTCGCACGTTACGACATGCCGACCGACGAGCATGCTGGCGCGGTCCCGTGGCCGGACCTGGAGAGCCTGACCGAGCCGTCCAGCGAGGAAGGGCCCCCTGGGTCGCGCCCGGGCCAGGGCCCGGCCGCGACACCCAGCGGCGGTGGCGGCGGCCGCGCCGACCCGACGTCAGGAGCCGACCGCACCCGCGTCGTCCGTCCCGCCGTGCCGCCTCGCGGCGCGGAGCCCGCCCCCGGCCCTTCGGCGGCCGATCCCGCCCCGGGCGCTGAGGACGACGAGGAGCATTACATCCCGCCGCCCCCGCCGCCGCTGCCACACCTCGACCCGCTCGCCAAGGGCGCGTGGACCGCGCTGTTCGGCGGCCCCGCCTACCTGGTCCTGACGTCGATCGTCGGCTGGAACGTGCCGGGCTGGGCGGCGCTCCTGGCGGTCATGGCCTTCGTAGGGGGGTTCGCCGTCGTGGTCACGCGCCTCGGCGACGGTCCCTCGCGCGGCGAGGGACCCGACAACGGGGCCGTGCTGTAAGTCCTAGGGGGGACGACCCCCTATAAACCCCCCGCCGCACGTATTGATGAGCACTGGAAGCTCCGCAGTAGACAGCACAGAGCCTTACGAGCGCCGGGCGAGGTCGGCCGCCCCGATAACGCCGGCGTCCGCGCCGAGCTCCGCCAGCCTGATTTCAGCCGGGGTACGGTACGACCCTCCGCTGAGTCCCTCGCCGAACGCCGCACGCGCCGGGCCGATCAGCATGTCGCCCGCTTCCGACACGCCGCCGCCGATCACGAAGCAGGCGGGGTCGAGTATCGCCGCCAGCGCTGCCAGGCCGTGCCCGAGCCAGCCTCCGACGATCTCGTAACAGCGCCGGGCGGCGGGGTCACCCTCGCGGGCGGCCTGCGTGACGCCCAGCCCGCTGATCCCCTCCACGCTGCCCCCGCCCAGCTCGAGCAGGCGGACCGCCTCGCCAGGCGAGTTCTTCGCCAGCTCGCGTGCCTCGATGGCCAGCGCGTTCCCGCTCGCGTACTGCTCCCAGCAGCCGCGCTTGCCGCAGCCGCACGGTCGCCCGTCGGGCACCACCCGGTAGTGCCCGGGCTCTCCCGCGATGCCCCACTGACCACGGTAGAGCTGGCCGTTGATGACGATCCCGGCCCCGATGCCGGTGCCGACCGCGACGAGGATGACGTGCTCGTACCCGCGCCCGGCGCCGAGGATGGCCTCCGCCCAGGCCGCCGCGTTCGCGTCGTTCTCGACCACAACGGGAAGCCCGACGCGATCCTCGATCACCTTCTTCAGCGGCTCGTCGCGCCAGGCCAGGTTCGGCGCGAACAGGATGCTGGCGCGGATCGCGTCGACGAAGCCGGCGGCGCCGATCCCCACGGCGTCCGCCTTGTGACGGCCGAGCATCTCGGTTACGGCGTCCCCTACCACCTGCGCCGTCTGCTCGGGGCTGGTCGATGGCGTGGAGCGCTTCAGCTTCTCGATGATCTGCCCCTGCTCGTCGACGGCACCGACGGCCACCTTGGTGCCCCCGACGTCAACCCCGATCGTCAGGCCCATGGTCCGGCCCTTCGGAGGGCGCGTCCGATGTATGTGCCTCCCGTGGATCCGTCCGCGGACGCATCGACAGAACCGATTCGAACGCCGAGAAGGCTTCCTGCACGGCCGAGGCCACGACATCCCCGGCGCCGGCCAGCTGCCCGCCCAGGCCAGGACCGGATTCCCGCATCCGGCGCGCCGCCCGGCAGACCGGGCACCAGGCGCACTCGGGCGCCTCGCGCGACTCGTCCGGCGGCGGCTCCGTCGTGGCGGTGCCCCAGACGTCGCCCGCCTCGGCGGTATTGCCGCCGAAGGTCCTGCGGAACTGGCCGGTCAGCTCACGGCGCATGCTGCGCGTGCCCGACCGGATGAGCCAGCGCTGGATCCCGGCGGCCAGGTCGGCAGCGAGGTCGGCGCCCGGCGGACGGGACGGCCCGCCCGGACGCGATCCGGGATCATCGCGGCGCGCGCCGTTCGCCGCGGCGCCTTGCTCCTGATTTGTGCTGTCGGGCGGCGCGGTCATCTCGTGCTCCCGATGGACTCGGCCCGCGACTTGAGGCCCTTCAGCGCGGTCTCTATGATCATTTTCTCGGCCCTGCGCTTGACAATCCCGATCATCGGAATGCGGATGCCGACGGCAAGCTCGTAGGTCACCTCGGTGCTGTCGCCGCGGTCGGCGAGCGTGTACCCGCCGCTCATCTCCGATATCACCGAGCCGGCCTGGGTGAGGTTCCAGCGGACCTGCGCGTCGCCGTCCCAGTCGTACCCGAGCACGTAGCTGTCCTTGATCATTCCGGCGTCGAGCTGGATCCGGACCGCGCTCGCACGGCCGCCGGGGTCCTGCGACAAAACCTCCGCGGAACGGACCGCGGTCGCCCACTCCGGATACGCCGCGAAATCTGCGATCACCGTCATGACATCCTTTCGCGGCGCCCCGATCACGATGCTCGAAGTGGTCTTATCCGCCATCCTCGGAGCGTACCTCCAGTGCCGCGTTTCCCAGGCCCCCGATCATGGTCATGGGAGTTTTACCACTCGAGGGCGTAGGGCGTCCCGGTAGCGCGGAAATGCCCCACGTTGATGCATTCGGTCTGGCCGATCCGGAGCCGGGTGGCGAGCGGCTGGTGTACGTGCCCGAACAACATGTACCGCGGCTGCGTCGTCTTAACCGCGTCCAGCAGGGCCTGGCTGCCGCGCTCCATCCTGCGCGCCACCGTGTCGAACAGCAGCTCCGGCACGTCGGGCGGGATGTGCGCGCACAGCACATCCACCTCGCCGACCGCTTCCACCTTGGTCGCGAAGATCTCGTCGGCCAGTTCGTTCGGCGTCCGGTACACCGTGCGCAGCCCGCCGCCGACGAAGCCGAACGACCAGCCGCCGATCTCGGTCCGCTCGCCGTCGAGCACGCGCTGGCCGGGCCGCAGATGCGAAGCCCACATCTGAGGTATGTCGACGTTGCCGTAGGTGAGGTAGGACGGCGAGGGCAGCGCGCCGAACAGCTCGGCGTACTGCCGTGATGCCGCCGCCTGCACGTGCGCCCTCGGGTCGCCGTCGAGCCCGGCCCAGAGCTGCGCCGACATCTGCCTGGCCTCGTCGAACCGCTGCGCGGTGCGCAGGTCGATGAACCGCCTGGCCGCGTCCGCGCCGAACAGGTCGGGAAAGATCCCGCTCCGGTGATCGGCGTAGTCCACGAACAGCAGCAGGTCGCCGAGACAGATGAGGGCGTCCGCGCCGTCTCCGGCGCTCCTGAGCGCGTCGGCCCGGCCGTGAACATCGCTGACTACGTGCACTCGCATGTGAACACCCTAGGTAGATCCGGCCTTGTACGGGAATGACTAGCTGGCCGGTGAGGTACGTTCCATGATGATCGGTGCAGATCGCGGTCAGCCAGAGGAGGCCCCGTGCGCGAGTACAGCATCCCCGCCCTGGTGGACGTTCCCGCCGCCGCCAGCCTCGCCGACGTCGTGTTCACCCGCGCCGCTCAGGACCCGCATGCCGTGGTGATGCGCAGGAGGACCGGCGCCGGCCGCTGGGACGACGTGACCGCCGCGCAGTTCCGCGACGAGGTGGCCCCGCTAGCCAAGGCGCTGGTCGCGGCCGGCATCGAGCCGGGCGACCGGGTCGCGCTGATGTCGAGGACGCGTTACGAGTGGACGTTGATCGATTACGCCATCTGGGCCGCCGGCGGGGTCACGGTGCCCATCTACGAGACCTC
>DASYXX010000606.1:0-7364 GCA_035934395.1 Streptosporangiaceae bacterium | reverse complement strand
CCAGTCGTAGTAGAAGGCCCTGCCCTTGAAGCACATCGAGATCGTGCCGGCCTGCTCGACCGTGGGGCTGTTGCTGCTGAAGCCATCGAAGCCGACCCACTCGGTGGACGTCTGGTGCTCCCTCGAACACCTGCCCAGCCTGGAGACCGCCCACGATCCGGAGACCCTGGTGAAGGATCCCCTGGCGCCCGTGGCCGCGTAGCCGGACCAGTTGAAGTAGAAGACGTCGCTCACGCCGTTCGGGCCTGCGACCGGACGCCGGGGTGCCGCGACGCCGGGGGCGTAGATCCCCTGACGCAGCGCCGGGACGCTCGCTCTGGCTTCTGAGCCGCGGACCGATCCCGAGACCGGCCGCGCCGCTGCGGAGAAATCGCGGCCAGCTAATGCCGGGCGGCCGGCCGTGGCCGACGCCGCGACGCCGAGAAGCAGCAGCCCCAGGGCAGCGGCGGAGGCGGCGGTCTGCTTGTGATTCATCGACGTAACCTTCTCTGCGCGCGAGCCGTCCGGGAAAGCCTAAGCGTGCTCCGGTTCGGACTACCGCCTTTTCCGCAGAGCCGGACGCCAGCCGGCCTCGACGGATCGTCCGGCGAGCACAACCTCGTGGCCCGGGGGAGGGGGAGGCTCGATCGCCCGCGGCCCCGCGGCGGGCGGCTCCAGCGCGGGGGGAGCCGCCGCGGCGGGCGCTGGCTCGCCGGCTGGCGCCGGGGTGCGGGCGGTGTCGGCGGGGTGCGGGGTGTCCGGGGGCGGGTTCGCCGCCTCGGGCTCGGCGGCGGGCGGGCTGGCCGTGGGGCGGTCTGCACCCCGGGGCCCGGCGGGCGGATCGTCGGGGGGCCGGTCGGTCGCCGACACGGCGCGCTCGTAGGCGTCGCGGACCCTGGCCACCTCCGCCTGCGGGTCCTGGAACCAGTTCGTGGACCATAGCCGGTGGAAGCGCCAGCCGAGCCGCTGCAGGTGCTCACCGCGCAGCCGGTCACGGTCGCGGACGCTGCCCGACTCCCGGTAGGAGGCGCCGTCGGCCTCGATCGCCAGCACCATCCGTCCCGCGTCCTCCGGGTGGGCCGCCGCGAAGTCGACGCGGTAGCCGCCCACGCCGTACTGGGGCACGACGGTGATGCCGCAGGCGGCGAGGCGGTCGCGCACGTCCGCCTCGAACGGGTTGAGCTCAGCGGCGCCCGTGGCCCCCATCGCCGTGCCGCCCGAGCCTGCGTACTCCAGGTAGTCGGCGAGCAGCCGGGCCCCCGCCTTGGTCACCCGGTCCGGGTCCACGTCGTGGCTGGAGAACGAGCTGACCAGCGTGAGCCGATGCTTGGCGCGGGTGGCCGCGACGTTCAGCCTGCGCTCGCCGCCGTCACGCAGCAGCGGGCCCCACTGGTAGCGCATCCGGCCGTCCGGGTGCTTGCCGTACCCGATCGACAGGATGATCGCGTCCCGCTCGTCGCCCTGCACCCGCTCCAGGTTCTTCACGAAGAACGGCTCCGCGGTGTCCTCGGCGAAGAAGCCCTCCAGGTCGGGGTGGCTGCCCAGCGCGTGGCGGAGCGCGGCGTCGATCCGCTCCGCGTGCCTGATCCCCAGCGCGATCACGCCGAGCGACTCCCGGGGCCGGGCCCGAGCGTGCTCCAGGATCAGCTCGACCACCTTCTGCACCTCGGCCGTCACCGAGACCTCCTGGCCCGGCTCGGGGCCCTGGGCGACCACGACGTGCCGCAGGCAGTCGTCGCGGAATACGCCGGGGAAGGTGGTCAGTGCGCCGCCGTAGATGCGGCTGTTCGAGAACGCCACCAGCCGCTCGTCGCGGCTGCGGTAATGCCAGGCCAGCGGCCATGTCGGCAGCAGCGGCCGCAGCGCGTCCAGCACGGACTCGAAGCCCGCGCCGAACGAGACCAGGCTCTCGTCGTCCTCGCCCGGATCGTCGCCCTCGTCGCCGACCTGGCGGAAGAAATTGGTCGGCGGCAGCTGCCGGTCGTCCCCGGCGACAACGATCTGGTGCCCGCGCATGATCGACGGGATCGCGTCCGCAGGGATGATCTGGCTGGCCTCGTCGAAGATCACCACGTCGAACAGCCGGGTCGCGGGCAGCACCTGGCTGACCATCAGCGGCGACATCGCCCAGCAGGGCTTGAGCGCGAACAGCACGTCGCTGACCTGGTCGAGCAGCCGCCGAAGCGGCAGGTGACCGCGGCGCAGCGCCGCCTGCTTGCGGATCAGCCTGGCCTGCAGCGGGTGCTGATCCTGGGCGCCGAGCAGCCGGTCCGCCCACGCGCGGCGGACCCGGACCCGGTTGGCGGCCAGGTGCTGCACGTCGTGGGCCCGGAAGTCGGCGGCGATCTCGTCGAGCGCGGCGCCGTGGTGGGCGCTGTAGCGCGGGTCGCGGACCCTGATCTGGTCCAGGATCGAGGAGTACCACGCGTAGTCGAAGGCGGCCGAGGCCAGGTCGGGATCGGCCCCGCGGCGGGCCAGCTCGTCGAGCAGCGGGCCGATGCCGATCGCGTCGAATCGGGCGCCGAGCTCGTAAAGCCGGGGCAGCTTCCACGCGGTGTCCTGATCCGCGGCCAGGGCCGCGAGCAGCGGCTCCGGGTCGCCCGGGATGCGGATGTAGGCCCGCAGCGCGGTGAGCTGCTGCTCGCACTCGGCCTGCAGCTTCTCCAGCTCTCGCAGGCCGGACGGCAGCCGGGGCAGCCCGGCGTCCGTGCGCACGTCCTGCCACTCGGCCAGCTGCCGGGCGGCCTCGGTCAGCGCGGCCGAAAGCTCCTCACGGGAGGGCTCGGCACCGGGCTGGCCGGCCCGGGCGACGGGCAGCGAGCGGGCCTGCTTGCGCAGCGCCCGCCGCTCCCGCAGGCCCAGGCCCGCCCCGTCCCCGGTGGCCGCGGCGAGCAGGTCGGGGCGGGACGTGTAGACGTCCGGGGTGAGCGTGCGCAGGGTCTGCGCCACGGCGGCAAACAGCCGGACCCGGGCCACGCCCTCCGCGTAACCCCGCGGCGGGCGGAGGCCGGTCTCGCCGCAGGCGCGGGCGATCCGGTGCGCCATCATGGGCAGCCCGCGGGAGCACAGCCGGGCGGCCAGGTCGCAGGCCCGCCGGGCGTCGTCGGGGGTGCGCAGCGCCGCGCCGTACCAGGGCGTGCTGTCCGGCCGGAACGCGAACCCGCCCAGGTGAGCGAACTCCCGCAGCTCGTCGCGGATGCTGTCGGCGGTCTCGCGGCTGATCCGCTCCGGCATGCCGAGCCGTACCGGAGTGCGGGCGGCCTCGGGGATACCCAGCAGCGCGGACTGGACGCTGAACGGGGTCATCTGCCACGGGTGGTGCGGCTGGTGCAGCGCGGCGACGTGCTGGCTCAGCCGCCGCTGCCGGTCGATCAGCCGCCGGTGCAGGTCGCCGACGTCCGGGTCGGCCGCCCGCTGCGCCTCCTCCAGCGCGTCGCCCAGGTCGCGGGCGATGCGGAGCCGGTCGCGCGTCCCGTCGTGGATGTCGAGCACCATGCCACCCAGCTCGACGCCCTTGAGCCGGGACAGCACGGCGTCGATCGCGGCCCGCTTCTCCGCGACGAACATCACCTTCCGGCCCCGCGCGACCAGCGCGGCGATCAGGTTGGCGATGGTCTGGCTCTTGCCGGTCCCCGGCGGGCCGTGGATCACCAGGCTGCGCCCGGACAGTACCGCAGCGATCGCGCGGCGCTGCGACGAGTCCGCATCCAGGACCGAATAGTCCTCCTCTGGTGAGTCGAGCACCGGGGCTCCATTTCGCCCGCCCTCGCCCCCCCGCGCCTCCTCGCCCCCGGGGTCGGTGCCCAGCAGCTCCTGGGCCTCGGGGTCGCCGGCGATGGCCGCGACCACGTCGCTGTCGGCCAGCAGCTCGGCGGCGGCCTGCAGGTCCCGGACCATGGGCAGCTTGGCGTAGGTGAACGTGCCGATCACCTGGCGGCCGCTGATCTCGAAGCCCGGCACCTCGGCCGCCTCCGCAGCTTCCCGCAGCATCGCGGCGATCTTGTCGGCTGGCGCCTCGGCGAGCAGGTCGGTGGCCGCGCCGAACACGCTGGAGAGCTTGTGCAGCAGTACCGGGTTAACCTCGCTGTCGTCGTCGAGCGTCAGCTCGAAGTCGTCGTGCCGGGCCCGGGTCGGCGTGATGGTCACGCCGCGCAGCAGCACCGGGGCGGCGGGCTCGAGGAACAGCTCATCCCAGCGGGCTATCCCGCTCGCGAGGTAGCCGGCGCGGATGCCGCGCTCCTCCAGCAGCTCGCGTGCCTTCCGGTGGATGGTCTGGACGCGCCGGATCGCGTCGGCCCGGGCGTCCGCGTCGCGGAACAGGCGGGTCAGCCGGATCGACCCGGTGCCGGTGAACCGTTCCAGCATCTCCGGGTCGGCCGCCGCCAGGTCGAGCGTGCCAGCCCGGCGATCCTTGTAGTACAGCAGGGTGTTGCGGCCGCCCAGGTCGGTCAGCGCGTCCACCCAGCGCGCCTGGGCCGCCGCGATCAGCTCGGCCCGGCGGCCGTCTGGCTGTTCTGTCATGCGCGAAGCCTCCGTATAGGGCGCGGCGACGAGTCGCCAGACACCACTTTCCCGATACCGGCGGATCATGCGCCGCGGCGCACCCCCGTCCGCCATACAGATAACGGCCGAGCCGGGACGAATGCCTCCCGGGAATCTGCCCGGCCGGCTGCTTGCTACCTGGAAGAGGACCGGTGACCGGGGAATGATGTAAGCGGCGCGACAAGAAGGAGCTCGCCATGGCTGACAGTGTCGGCGCGGCTGACCATCCGCTGCAGATCGAGACCAACGGCATCAACGTCATTACCGACGCCGAGCGGAAGGGCCGTCCGCGGAGCCTGTTCTGGCCCTGGTTCGCCGCCAACGTGTCGGTTCTGGGCATTAGCTACGGCTCGTTCGTCCTGGGCTTCGGGATCTCGTTCTGGCAGGCCATCATCGTGGGCCTGATCGGCATCGTCGTCTCGTTCCTGCTGGTCGGATTCATTGCGGTCGCGGGCAAGCGGGGGTCGGCTCCGACGATGGTGCTCGGCCGGGCCGCGTTCGGGGTGCGCGGCAACAAGCTGCCGTCGGTGATCTCGTGGGTGCTCACCGTCGGCTGGGAGACCGTGCTGATCATCCTCGCGACGCTGGCCACGGCCACGGTGTTCCACCGCCTCGGGGTGGGCGGCGGCACCGGGACTGAGGTCATCGCGCTGATCGTGGTGGTTGCGCTCACCGTCGGCGGCGGGGTCATGGGCTTCGACCTGATCATGCGCATGCAGGCCGTGATCACCGTCGTTACGGCCGTGCTGACCGTGGTTTTCTGCGCGCTGGTCGCCGACCACATTCACTGGCACACGGTGGCTGCGATACCGGGCGGGTCGGCTCAGAAAGTGGTCGGGGCCCTGGTGTTCGTGATGACCGGGTTCGGGCTCGGCTGGGTCAACGCCGGGGCCGACTACTCGCGCTACCTGCCGCGGAGGTCATCGAGCTGGGGCGTGATCGGCTGGACCACGCTCGGCTCGTCGCTGGCGCCGATCTTCCTGCTGGTCTTCGGCCTGCTGCTGGCCGGATCCTCGGCCGGCCTCAGCTCCGCGATCAGCGCCGACCCGATCGGGGCGCTGACGACGCTGCTGCCCACCTGGTTCCTGGTGCCGTTCGCGATCGTGGCGGTCCTGGGTCTGGTCGGCGGGTCGGTGCTGGACATCTACTCCTCAGGCCTGGCGCTGCTGACGCTCGGGCTGCGAGCGCCGCGCTTCGTGGCCGCCCTGATCGACGGCACGATCATGATCGGCGGAACGATCTACGTGGTGTTCTTCGCGAAGAACTTCGTGGTCCAGTTCCAGGGGTTCCTGATCACGCTCGGGGTCCCGATCGCCGCGTGGTGCGGGATCATGCTGGCCGACATCCTGCTGCGCCGCCGCGACTACGCCGAGGCCGAGCTCTACACGCCGTCCGGCCGTTACGGCGACATCCGGCCGTTCCCGGTCGCGGTCATCGTGGTGACCACCGCCCTCGGCTGGGGCCTGGTTACCAACACCTCGGCGAGCTGGCTGAAATGGCAGGGTTACCTGCTTGGCCCGTTCGGGCTCGGCGGGAAGACCGGGGCCTGGGCGTTCGCCAACCTCGGCGTGCTGATCGCGCTGGCGCTCGGGTTCGTCGCGACCGTCGTGTTCGAGCGTTCCGCGGTGCGGACCCAGGAGGCAGTGCCGGCCCTGGCGCCAGCATGAGCGAGTCCGCGCCGTGGCTGGCGGTCATCGACATGCAGCGGGTGTTCGCCGAGCCGGACAGCGGGTGGTTCACCCCGCGGTTCGCCGAGATCGTGGAGCCGGTCCGGGCACTGGTGGGGGCGCTGCGGCCGCGGGTCACGTTCACCAGGTTCGTCGCGCCTGGCGTTCCCGCGGGGGCGTGGCGTCGGTACTACGACCAGTGGCCGTTCGCGCTGCAGCCGCCCGGCGCGCCGATCTACCAGCTCGCAGGGGCGTTCGCCGACGAGCCCGGCGCTACGCTGGACGCGACCACGTTCAGCAAGTGGGGCCCGGAGCTGTCCGCCCGGGTCGGCGAGGGCGGGCGGCTGCTGCTGGCGGGCGTCTCGACCGACTGCTGCGTGCTCTCTACCGCGGTGGCCGCGGCGGACGCCGGGGTGGCGGTCCAGGTCGTCGCCGACGCCTGCGCGGGCGTGACCGACGAGAGCCATTCGCAGGCGCTGGCCATCCTGCGGCTGTACGGCCCGCTGATCGAGGTGACCAGCGTGGCCGGTGTCCTGCGCGGCCTTTGATGACCACGCTCGGCTGCCAGCGTTATGAATGAATATCTTTCTCGCGCGGCCGGGGCGCTGTACGGGCTGGCGGTCGGCGACGCGCTGGGCATGCCGACGCAGTCGCTGCCCCGGGAGCAGATCGCGGCCCGGTACGGAGGATTGCTCGACGGCTTCGAGCCGGCGGCGCCGGACCATCCGCTGGCCGCCGGGATGCCCGCGGGGTCGGTCACCGACGACACCGAGCAGGCCCTGCTGATCGCCCGGCTGCTGATCGACGGGGGCGGCCGCGTGGACCAGGCGGAGCTGGCGCGGCGGCTGCTCGCCTGGGAGGAGTCGGCACGCGAGCGGGGCTCGGCGGACCTGCTCGGCCCGTCCACGCGGCGGGCCGTCGCCGAGCTGCTGGCCGGGGCGGACATCGACCTGGCGGGCAGGCTCGGGGCCACCAACGGCGCGGCCATGCGGATCGCGCCCGTCGGCATCGCCACCCCGTGCGCGGACCTGAAGCTGCTTGTGGACCGGGTGGTCGAGGCCAGCCGGGTCACGCACAACACCGGCGTGGCCCTGGCCGGCGCGGCCGCCGTCGCGGCGGCGGTGAGCGCCGGGGTCGACGGCGCCACGGTGCAGGACGCGCTCGAGCTGGGCGCGG
>DASYXX010000587.1:0-3149 GCA_035934395.1 Streptosporangiaceae bacterium | reverse complement strand
CCAGACGGCCACCGCTTTCCTGGCATGCTCTTGTCCCCTTCGGGTTTCCCGTCCAGGTAAGCCAGGCGACCCAGGAACATTCCTCCGAGTTCCTCCCAACTGCGTCGGGGATACAACAAGGCGCCTCACGGCGCACACCCGGCGTGCGCCTTTCAGCGCACCGGGCTCTCCGCGTGTCTTGACCGCCTCGCTAGCTGTGCGCTGGTGCTGGCCGGGGTGTCCACGGGGAGGGGATCCGCGTGCCGCGGTAGCGGTAGCGGGTGACCGCGACGCTGGATGCGCCGGTGAACACGATCCCGTGGAATGCGAACTTCCATGTTCCGGGCAGGCAGAACCTGCGCCGGAGTTCTGGCATCCCGATCTGGGAGCGCCGGTGTTTGTACTTGTGCCGTAGCCAGCGCATGATCCGGTGCCACGCGTGGTGGCCGATCGCGCCGAAGACGGCTTTGGACACTCCGTGCCGGAAGTAGTTCGCCCACCCTGCCAGGGCCCTGTTAAGGCTGGTTATCAGCACTGCGGGGTCCTGGTGCAGGGTTGACCTGCCTGTTTTCTCCGTCACCTTGGCTTTGACGGCCTGGATGGCCTTCCTTGACGGGACGGTGCAGGCGTAGCGCCTCGCTGTGCCTCGCTTTCGCATCCTGCGGATGGTGAAGCCGAGGAAGTCGAAGCCATCGTCGATGTGGACCACGCGGGTTTTCTCGTCGGCCAGCCGCAGCCCCAGCGGGGCCAAGACCGTGGCCGCTTCCTCGCGCAGGGCCTCTGCGTGACGGCGCTCGCCGCTGACCAGGACGACAAAGTCGTCGGCGTAGCGGATCAGCCGCCCGTTGCCCAGGCCGTTCATTCTGCGCTTGTCCCGCTGCCATTTGCCCGGCTGCCATTGCCCGGTGAAATGATCATCCAGCGCGGACAGCGCGATGCTGGCCAGCAGCGGGGAGAGTATCCCGCCTTGCGGGGTCCCGGTATACGCTTCTTCCCTGCCGCCGTCGGCCGTCATGGCCCCGGCTTTGAGGAACGCCTTCACCAGCGCGAGCACCCGCTTGTCCTTGATCCTCGCGCGCAGGCGGTCCATCAGGGCTGCATGATCTATTTCATCGAAGCAGGCCCTGATGTCAGCCTCCATCACCCACTCATAGCCGTGGCTGGCGAACATCTGGATCTCGGCGATCGCGTCGTGCGCGCGGCGGCTGGGGCGGAACCCGTACGAGCACGGCTGGAAGTCCGCCTCGAAGACAGGCTCGAGCACCAGCTTCAGGGACGCCTGAACCACCCGGTCGGCGATGGTGGGTATCCCGAGCTTGCGGAGCTTGCCGCTTTTCTTCGGAATCATCACCTGCCGCACGGGCACGGGCCGGAACCCGCCAGATTTCAGCAAGCCCCGGATCTGGTCCAAGAACGCCCCGGCCCCGATCCGGTTCTCGATGTCGGCCACGGTGGCCTTGTCGATCCCCGGCGTCCGCGACCCGGCGTTCAGCCGGACGCGGTACCACGCCTCGGCCAGGAACTCCCGGTCATAAACAAGGTTGAACAGGTCACCGAACCGGCGGGAGGAATCTTCTCCCGCCCAGCGGTGCAGCCGGGCCTGCATCCCCCCTACCCTGCCCGCCGGCCCCGGGCTACGGCCCGGTTCCGCGAGCAGGGCGCCGGGATTCCCCGGCGCGTCTTCGGGCATTACAGTTCCTTTCCTGAACTGACACGCTGCCGCCCTTCCCCATGTGCGCGGCTTTCCCGCGCTCGGAGTACTACGGCGGCTCCGCCCCGCCCGCGTCCTTCGGCTGGCATCGCGCCTATCCGCCCAGCCTCCCTGGCCGGAAAACAGGCACGGAACGGCCACGGGCGGTTCCCACGTTCACTACCGTCCGGTCAGCGGGCTAGGCACCCGGCTTTACCCCTGCGGCCTCGCCATGGCTACGCCGTAGTCCTTCACCATGGCCTCCCGGCCAAGACCACCAAGACCCAGCCGGGAGTTCCCCGCCCGTCATGTCAGGCGGGTGCGCACCGCGATCCAGCCCATATCCACCGGGTTTGAGCTGGCGCCAGCTCAAGAGGCGTACGACGCCGGTTCCTCGCGTGTACCTTCCCGCCTTGCTCACCGCGCCCGGCCCATCCGGCAGTACCAGGCCGACGCGACTTTGTCAGGGCTGCTCCCGCCCTCCCCGGCGACCCCCGGATCAGGCTGCCCTCAGCTTCACCCCGCCGCTACGACGGCAAGGCGACGGCGGTCTTTCACCTCCATCCGGAAACGACAGCGCCTCGTGGCGCACTGATGCGGCTGGCAGGCGGCAGGAGGCTGGGCGCAGCCCGGGAACCGGCAGTGCCGGTCGCGGGCGATCACCAGGCGGCGCAGATGGGCGGGGATGGTCTCGGTGGCCGCGCCGGTGTCCAGCGGCAGGCCCACCGCCGCGGCCGGGCCCTCCAGCAGCCCGGTCCGCAGGTAAGCGGCGAGCCCTTGCGGGCCGGAGAGCAGGTCGGCGGCGCGGGCGAGCAGGATCTGCCGCAAGGCCTGCGCGGCCAGCCGGCGCCGGGCCTCATCTGCGTCGCTATCGCCGTCGTCGCGGCCTGACTGACCGCGCGGCGCGTGCCAGCCGGCCGGGTTCAGTCGTGCGAGCAGGGCGGCGGTGAGCTCGTCGAGGACCTGGGGGTCGAGGTGGCCGGTGACCACCGGCACGATCGTCGCGTCGCAGTCATACCCGGGCCCGGCCATGGCCGCGGCCCAGGCGGCCTCGGCGGCGCCGCCGCCGGGCAGGCCGCGTAGCTGGCCTAGAGTCATGCCAAGCTGGATCTGGGTGGGCTGCCCGCCCCGGTCGGGCAGGCAGCCCGCGGCGGCCAGCCGGCGGCACGCCTCCTCCAGCGCGTCGTGGTCGCGCTGCCACTTGCTGCGCAGGTCCTCCGGGCCCGCGCGCTTCCCCAGCGCCTCCAGCACCGCGGCCAGCGCGGCGGCGCACTGCGGGGTCAGGTCCCCGCCCAGCTTCCCCGCGCCGCGGAAGGTCCGCGCCAGGTGCACGCTGCGGTCATCGAACCCGTCGTCATCATCAGCATCGGGCCGGGCGGTCTGCTTGTAGATTTCCTCGGCCAGGTGCGCCAGGTCCCGCAGCTCCGCGCCGCCCGCGGCGGCGGCCAGCAGGATCTGGTCGGCGCCGTCGCGGTGCTCG